>CAYTZO010000005.1:0-33808 GCA_964442525.1 uncultured Gammaproteobacteria bacterium | reverse complement strand
TATACCGGCGGAGGGAAACGATGAGAGAGCGTTTACCAATCCTAGAGAAGCGCATTACCCATCCGACTCGATGCGGTTTTTTGTCTGAGCAAGGCGTTGCTATTTGTATCTTCAACCATAGTGGGGATGTTCATCTCCAACAGGAACGATACCCTGACCCAAAGTATGGAAGAAGAGAAAATCAGTGGAATATCATGACTGGAACACGGGAGGAAGGGGAATTAGTACGGGGGACAGTTCGGCGGGAGCTACCGCAAGAGCTTGGTGTTTCTCATACACTCTTCCGGTCCATTAGTGGTACCTATCGGGAAACCAACGAAACCTATGTTGAGCTCATGGGATATACGTATAAATATCGGTGCATCTGCATGCTTTTTAATGGCAACCAGGAGTTTTCTCCGACGGAGGAGATTTCCTCCCACATTTGGTCTCCGCCGAAAAAGCTCGATCAATTCGATATCGAATTCGGCGCCAGACTGGTTATTGACTATTATGTACAGCTATTGGATTTTTCGCTATATAATAGAGGCCTATGAATATACCGGAAAGATTGGCAAGGCTGTTGAGCGAAAAAGGGGTCCGCGTGGCCCCGGTAAAGCCAAGCCCCGTCTGCCACGAAGGACCACCGGGATTTTGTGCGAAGATTGGCCGGTGCGCGCTTTTGGGAACGCTTATCAATCAGGCGGAACCGGGCGGAGGAATTAACGATCAACAAGTAGGAGAGCTGATAGCAAGGGTGGCAGCGCAGGCTCAGGAAGTCAGTTGTAATGTTTTGGTCAAATCCTGAGACTTCTGTCGCAACAGGACTAATTCGGGAATTCGGGGACGGTCCAGAAGTGACGTAGTTTTAATACCCGTTCCGATTGGACTGCTTTTTATCTTAAGAATTAGCCTGCCCGCACAGCGATTTGACACAGTGGAGAAAAACCGGTATTATGCCCCATTATGCCATCAAAAACGGGCAAGGAGACCGAAACCGAATTTACGATTGGAGCAGCAAAGATTGTCAAGATAAAAAAGTCAGAGCATCTGAAACTCGGGGTAACGCCCCCAGAGCTCCCGGGAAGCGAAGCGTTTGAAGATGCGCAACTAGAGAAGTTTATTGATTTTCTGGGTGAAACTAACCAGCAGGGGGTCGTGCAAACACAGCTGGGATGTTCCGATTGCGAAGCTTCCCGAATATTTTCTGGTAAGGAACCGATACGGTTGGGATTCAGTTGGGCTCGGGGCACAGGGATTGGTATTTCTCCGGTGTGCCAAGTTCTTGATACGGTCGACTTGTTACGAATCAAAGGGTTGTTTGAAGTTGGTGGAACGATTCCCTGCAAGACCAATCAGGCTACCATCATCTATCGGAGATAACCATGTTTTACACCGTGAAAGTCAATTTCAATGTTTTTCTTCCGGCTGCTAAAACATTAGGCAAAGAACTTCAGGCATCCTCCGGCGAAACCTATATAAACTCCCATATTGTTACGGACGGGAATGAAAAACCATTTCATGTTAGTGTGCCTTCTGACTGTAAGCCGGGAGGCTCGTTCCTCCATTCCATTCGTGTCGGCGAGCAAGCATACTTGGTACCAAATGGGTGGTTAGTTTGCCCCATGCATTTTCACAAATACTATCCGACTGAAGAGAAGTTACGGGCAAAATATGCCGCTGTAAAGGAATATAAAAATGTAGAATTTACGGTTGTAAAATAATTGGTTTATGGGAGAAGGACTCAAAACAATCAGTACCGCGGACTTCAAGAAATTTGTAGAGGTTGCTGACAGTCGTACCTCATTTGGTCAATCGCTATGGAAGAGTTGTTTGCTCAGATCTACCCCGGAGTGCCCGGATCAGAACATGCCAACGGCATTTTGCGCTAGATGCCCCGTCGCCAAATCTGACGAGACTTCGATGGCTGAAGAACTTAGAGGGCAGGGTTTTGAAATAATAACTGAGCCCCAGCCGCTTTGGTATTCACCGGACAAGAAACTCATTGCGGTCGCGAAAAAAGATGCTGTACGATTAGACATTGCTCACTCGGATAGAAAAGTTACGCTAAGCTTTCATCGAATTCCTGACGAACAAACTCCTCCGGTTGCCTCTGCAAGTGGCCTCGTATAGAATAAATGCGGGGACGGTCCTTGAATATCCTGTTAGGATGCTCCAGAAATGAAGTAGTTTAAGCAAGTACCCCGTGCCGGATTCGAACCGGCGGTTAATGGGCTGAAAACCCACTGTCCTGGGCCGCTAGACGAACGGGGCTTAATTTCTATTGTAGCAAAATAGTCTACTTAAGCCAACATCTGCGGCAGCGTGCCTGGTAGGCTTCGGTACGGCCGACGAGCGACGGGTCGGCAATATGAGGATCGATTTTACTTTTGACGATGCGTTTATGAAATACTGCTTCTTCGCCGCAGATCGCGCAGATAGCAGAAAGTTTCGTGACTTTATCGGCGATCGACATAAGGGTCGGCATCGGGACAAATGGCTCGCGATCAAACGTAAGGGCAAGGCCGGCGACGATGACTCTTTTCCCCCTTTTGAGAAGCTTTTCGACTAAGGGAACGAGTTCTTTTCCAAACCACTGGGCTTCGTCAATGGCGATAATCTCGGTTTTCGGATGAATCCTGCGGCTGAGTTCACGGACCGATCCAACGAGCTCCGAGTCAAAACTTATCCCTGCATGAGAGTAGACTTTCTTTCCCTTGCCGTAGCGGGTGTCGACCTTGTGTTTAAAAACTTGAACCCGTTTTTTGGCAATCGCCGCACGCTTCGTTTGCCTGATGAGTTCTTCGGTTTTACCACTAAACATGGGGCCGGCAATGACTTCAAGATATCCAATGCGTTTCATGGGCGTATTGTACCAAATTGGTATAATAGGGGAATGAAAGTTATCGAAAAACCGATCACCAGAAAAAAACTTCTCGCTCTCGCATCTTCACAATTTGGCAATATGGTGAAAGCGGTTATTGATATCGAAAGGGAAATTATGGTCATCGACGCGAGCCTTCATTCTGACCAGGAGGCACTCCTTCTTTCTGAAGGATCAAAACAGAAAAATCTGTGGGGCATTAATTTATACCCTGAACTTTCTGGAGAAGCATTCATTGAATTCGATTCCATGATTAACGTCCGGCCGCACTACGGAAACAAAACGCGGGGCGTGGATAGTTCAGCTATCCGGAAGAAAATCCGGGTGATTATTGCCAAACTTATAGTGTAGCTATGCAGCATCATATTTCACAAAAGCGCTGGCAGAAGTTTTCACTTATCGAGCAGATGGCACATATCGGCAGTGAAATTGAACGGGCGATGAGATGGAATAAAGACCATAACAGTGAGTATGCCGACCTCGCCAGTAACCGTGCGCTTGAGCTTTTTGATTTAACGCTCGCCGACCCGCGGCACAAAACCGGGTACAAAGAAATTGCGCGCGCCCGCGAATTATGGCTAGACTTTTTCCTTGGTGAAAACCAATACCAGCAAACCGAGGATCAATGGCACCATTACTTCTACGTCTTCGCCTTCGCCGCCCGCCGGAATAAATAACTATTGACACCACACTCTTTCGGGTATATTTTGGTAATAGATTGCCTCTCTATGGATAACATCAATGAGCAAGTTTCGGTAAATCTTCGGGATAGTCTTCCGACTGAGTTTTTGTGGCACCAAAGAAACTACTCCATTGAAAACGTGGGTCTCCACCACACGGTTCGGGAAGGAAGAACGCTTATCCATGTGTTTTCTGTGACCAGCGGCGGCACATTTTTCAGGTTACAATTCAATACGGAAACGCTTCTTTGGCAACTCACTCATGTTCAATCAAGCTAAACCAACGGTTTTACATCTCGATCTCAATTCCTGTTTTGCGGCGATCGAACAGCAGGCAAATCCGCTCCTGCGGGGCAAACCGGTTGCGGTTGCGGCCTACGCGGAGAGCGCAGGGTGCATTTTAGCCGCCTCATACGAAGCCAAACGTCTGGGAGTAACTACAGGCATGCGCGTGTTTGAGGGCAAAAAGCTGTGCCCGGATCTTGTGGTTCTGCCATCAGACCCGGATAAATACAGGTTTATCAATCGGCAGCTTCTGACACTTCTGCGGACATACAGAGCGGAGATAGAAGTAAAGTCCATCGACGAGATGGTCGCAAAATTTCAAGAGGGAGATATGCTACGGATAGCCAAAGAAATAAAGCAGCGCATTAAAAACGAGATAGGCGAGTGGCTGACGGTTTCGATAGGTATTTCGACAAACCGATATCTTGCTAAAGTGGCTTCAACACTTCATAAACCTGATGGATTGGACATCATAAGTGCTCAGAATATCGAACACATTTTATGTTCATTAGAATTGGAAGATCTGACAGGTATAAAATCCGGGTACGGAAGCAGACTTCGGAAATCCGGGATAATTAATCCGCTCATGATGTACGGCGCCTCAGCAAAAACCCTCCAAAGAGCTTTTGGGTCTAAAATCGGCCATGACTGGTGGCTCATGCTCCATGGCTATGAGAGCAACCGTTTCGATTATGAAGAAACCAAAACCATCGGCCACTCGTACGCATTAAAAGTTCCATACGCCACCAGTGACCCCAAGCTTCATCAGATTCTTTGCCAGCTTGTAGAAAAAATGGGGAGAAGATTGCGCATGTACGCACTTTTGGCAAGCGGCATTCATGTATCATGTCTGTTTGCCGACCGCACGTATTGGAATCATGGAGAAAAAATCCCCAGAACGCTCTTTGTAACCCGAGATCTCTTTGCTGAAGCGTTGAGAGTTCTTAAGAAAGCTCCGGACAAGTCCGTACGACTTCTGGCTGTCTCGTGTTTTTCACTCACGACGAGTGAACAATTGTCACTGCTTGAGACTCCGAGGAAACGATTGACATTTGCTCTTGATGCGATCGCCGAGCGCTATGGAGAGCTTACCGTATTCCCCGCTCGCATGCTTTCCACGGAACAAAAAGTTTTGGATCGGATCGCGTTTGGCGGAGTCAGGAGTTTAGTTTGATGTAATAGCCTCTGCTGCGGCAACTGTCGCGCGTTTCATTGACTCTTGTATACGGCCCGTTCTGGCGTATTGAGTTAAAAAAAACGCCTGATAGACATCACCTGCGCCGGTGGTGTTTTTCGTTGCCACTTTTAGGGCAGCTTGTCGGTACACCTGATCCTTCGTAAAAACCACGCTTCCGTCGCTTCCCAAAAGAGCAAGAACGAGGCAATGGTATTTTTGTGCAAGAGACGTAAGCAGTGCCAAAGGTTTTTCTCTCGGTTTCTCAACGCTTTTAATAATGATATCGAGCTTATCCGCATACGGAGCAATTTTTTCTACATCGACGCTGTCACTAGACGTGCCGGCAAAGTCTCCGACTTTTAAACTTTTGCCCAGATCCAGACGACAAAACTCATCAAAAAGGTTTCGGATGGGAGTGAAGAGCACCGCACGAACGATTGTCTGAGATTTCAGAAACGATATATCACGGTCAGTAATATGAAGATTTTTCATCGGTCCCAGATCCCAGCGGCCGTACTGGGGACTTCCCTGAGTATCCAGATGAATAGGGATGGAACTTGTTTTGCCCTGAATAATTTTGAGGTGCGAGGTGTCAACACGGTTTTTCTGAAGATTTTCCGCTATTTCTTTTCCTACTGCATCGGTTCCGACTGAGGAAAAGATGCTTGCCTGAGCCCCTGCTCTTTGCGCGGCAAGGGCCACATTGTAGGCTGTGCCGCCCAGGCTCACCCGTCCGTTATCATAGATATCAGCGCAGCAGTCACCAATGGAAACCAGTCTCACGATGCTACCCATTATTTGTATATACTCCTCTTTCTCGAGTTTCTTGAGTATAATACACCCATGTCGGATGAATTTCTTCTTCCTTTACCGAATGAGCCGTTTGCTCCTTCCGGGGAGGCTATTAAAAGGATAGAGCGAGTCGGCCGGCTCATCGCGGGTCAGAGCGGCAAGGGAAACGGTCTTATCTTCGACGGAGATGGCGTCATAGTCGAACAGGACTCTCTTTTTCAGCCAACGCTTCGTGATCCGCGTCTCATAGGATCTCTTAGGCAACTTGAACAGCAGGGAGTTTCCGTTGGACTTGCAACAAGCCGAGGAGAACATTTTGTTGAATTTTTACGCGCGAGAGGGTTACACTTGGAAGGGCCGCTCATTTTACAGGAAGGGCAAGTCCTTTATCACAAAGGAGGGAAAACATATTTTACCACCGAGGCGTACCGTGAGTTTCTTGACGCGTTTTGGCGGCTTACCGGCCGAACGGATATATGGCGGAAGCATTGGGCAGACGTATGGGCGAGTGGCGATGGGGCGATCTGCTATGGAAACGATCAGTGGCAAGGGGACTGCCGGCGATCTTTTTGGTTCTACGAGAATGATGGCGTGAAACACGGCGAAGAGTTGAAAGAAAAATTGAGTGCAATCGCGAGGCCGATATCACAGAGTTATGATCTCGCACTCGGAAGCGATTATGTTATTTCTCTGGGGCGTATGTCGCTTCGGCGATACGTTGATAGGGGCACGCTTGGAATTATTAGCGTTACCAGCGCTGTCGGTGGGGTTTCCTCTGATAAGTCACGGGCGGCGCGAGAAATCGTAGGGCCCGCCATATATATCGCCGATGGTTTTAAAGACGGCAAATTAGAAAAGCTCAACGCGCTTCGCGGAGGAATAAATATCGGCGTTGCCGGAAATCTTGATCTAGCAAGCGACGCGAGAAGCTTTTTAACAGCATCTGATGCTACGCTCGCCAGTCCTCAGGAGCTGGTCAATGCCCTTTTACACGCCGTTCGGCTTCTTCAGGTTGGTCGATAGTGATACAATGGACGGCGATGAGCGAGTCTCGACCGCTTGCGGATATTCTGCGACCAAAATCCCTCGATGAGGTGGTTGGGCAGGAGCATTTGGTAGGACAAAACGGGATTGTCCGAAAAATGCTCAAAACCGGCTTTTTGCCTTCCATGGTTTTTTGGGGACCGCCCGGCAGCGGCAAAACAACACTCGCCTCGCTTCTGGCAAACTTTACGAATAGCCATTTCGAGTCACATTCAGCAGTCACTTCAACGCTTAGCGATGTTCGTAGGGTTGTGAAAGAGGCGCGGGTACGGCTTGACACTCTGGGGAAGCGTACCGTTTTTTTCCTCGATGAACTTCACCGGTTTAATAAGGCACAACAGGACGCACTGCTGCCTCACGTAGAAAAAGGAACGGTCATTTTTATCGGCGCTACGACGGAAAATCCTTCATTTGAAGTGATCAGTCCGCTCTTATCTCGCTGCCGGGTGCTGGTTCTTAAGCCGTTAAGCGAAAAAGAACTCAACATAATTGTTGACCGGGGGCTCAGCTACGTTAAAAAGTCACTAGACAATGACGGAAGGACATTTCTTCTTGAGGTAGCCAATGGCGATGCCCGCAGCCTTTTGACCGTATTAGAAATCGCTTCATCTCTTGTGCGTTCCAAAAAGTTGACCGCGGCTGACATTGAAGAGGCAGCGCAGCGCAAAATGCTTCAATTCGACCGCGCCGGAGAAGAACACTACAACACCATCAGCGCATTTATCAAAAGCATGAGAGCCAGCGACGTGGACGCGGCCCTGTACTATTTGGCAAGGATGATTATGGCCGGAGAAGACCCGCTGTTTATTGCTCGCCGCATGGTGGTGTTTGCCTCAGAGGATATCGGCATGGCACAACCGACAGCATTGGTTGTCGCGAACAGCGTTTTTGACGCATGCCATAAAATAGGACTTCCCGAATGTCAGGAAAACCTTGCCCATGGGGTTGTTTACCTTTCTCTTGCCAAAAAAGACCGGAGTGCATACAACGCGTACTTTCGGGCGCTGGAGGACGTAAAAAAATACGGGAATTTGCCTATCCCCCTTAAAATCAGAAACGCTCCCACAAAGCTCATGAGAGGACTCGGTTACGGGGCAGGATACGAAAAGTATACCAAAGAAAGTCTGCTTCCTGATACAATAAAGGGGAAGCGATACTACCAGAAAGGGGGTGAGGGGTCGTGGACGTCCAAATAGGCAAAGTTACACACTATTACGATAAAATAGGTGTCGCGATTATTGAAGTGGTAAACCAACCGGTCAAAGTTGGCGATACCGTTAAGGTCTCGGGGCATGACAAGGAGTTTAACCAGGAGGTAGCGTCTCTCCAAATCGAACATAAACAGGTGAGAGAAGCAGGGGTCGGGGAGTCGTGCGGACTAAAAGTTGACCAGCCGGTCAAACCCGGAGACATACTGTATCTCGTGAGCAAATAATCAGATCGTAATCCAGGTTGCACTATCGTGATCTTTCGTCGGTCACGGTTTGATCATTTCCCATGAAAAGAGAAGTTTCGGCCGGAGGAGTTGTCGTAACGAAAACAAAGACAGGGTGGTATGTGCTCCTTATAGAGGACATGAAAGGAAACTGGACGTTCCCTAAGGGGTTGGTTGAGACGGGAGAGACGGCAGAGGAAGCTGCCAAACGTGAGGTGGCAGAAGAGACGGGAATATCGGAGAGCCTGGAGCTTCTTCGGCCATTGTCGCCGGTGGAATACTATTATTACCGCACCGGCACGATTAAAAAAACCGTTAATTATTTTCTCTTTTGCGTACGCAGGCGCGTGCGGATAAAAACGCAGAAAGAAGAAGGAATTAACCGGGGGATGTGGGTGCCTCTCGCCATGGCAGTTGGGCGCGTTGATTACAAAGAAACGAACGTGCCGATTCTTAAAGAGGCGGTTGGTGCATTGCGGTAAATTATGGATATACAGAAAGCTCCTGATATTTCCCGGGCAGTACGTCATATTTTAGCCCATGTGCCGTTTACCCACGTTGACCCCAAACGCATCATTTGCATACGAAGTTACCGCGCAACAAGCAGAGCCAGGGCTCGCATCTGGAGTTTTCCGCGCGTGTGGCAACTGGCTCTTTCTCTTCCGGCCTATTATGTAATCGAAGTGTTAAGTGAACACTTCGACGATCTGAGCCGCGAGGATCAATCGCGAGTACTTATCCATGAGCTTATGCACATCCCGAAAAATTTTTCCGGAAGCCTTGTGCCTCACCGAGGCCGCCGCAGCCATATAGACAGGCGTACCGTTGAAAAGATTTACCAAATATATAAAAACTATGATTACGCTCATTCACGGCGATGACATAGAAAAATCCCGCAGTCATTTACAGACCCTCCTTGGGAAAGAGAAGGAAATCGTTCGGATGGACGGAAGGTCGGGCGAGCTTACTGACATCGCGACCGCAGTGGGTTCGGCGTCTCTTTTGGGCAGAAGCAGGGTCGTTATTTTGGAAAATGTCATCGGCCAGCTTACAAAAAAGCCATCAAAGCTTGATGCCGTGATCGGCGTACTTGCGGGAGCGCCGAGTGAGGCAAATATTATCGTCTGGGAGGCAAAAGAGCTGTCGAAGGGAATAACAAAAAAACTTGGAGCAAAAGAATTTCTCTTTACGATGCCGGCTGTCCTTTTTCAATTTCTTGATGCTCTTGGAACCGGAAAGGAAAAAACTCTTCTTGCGCTCTACCACCGGCTCCGGCAAACAGAAGCGGCGGAACTGACTCACTACATGCTGAGCCGGCGGGTACGTCAGCTTCTTATTGTTAGAGACGGCGGCAGCCCCGCGGGCTTGCCGCCTTGGCAGAAGAGTCGTTTGACAACGCAGGCCGGCCATTTTACGATGGAAAAACTCAGTTCGATGTATCAACAGCTTCTCGACATGGAATATTCCACTAAAAGCGGCCTTACGCCGTTTTCATTGGATGAGCTTGTCGAACAGTTTCTTATGAGTGTATAAATTCTTATGCAGATCGATCGTTCTATTTTTAAGGATTACGACATACGCGCGACGTACCCAAACCAGATTAACGGCGAAGTTGCCCGGGTTCTTGCTCATGCGATAGTACGGGTGTTTTCTCCAAAGACCGTCGCGATCTGCAGGGACATGCGGCTTTCAGGGGGTGAGCTGCGGGACGGCTTTGTAAACGTATTTACGGATTTGGGAATTGATGTTTTTGATGCGGGGCTCGTTGGCACAGAAATACAATATTTCATCGCCGGGACGAAGCCCTATGATTTGGTAGTCATGATTTCCGCTTCCCATAACCCACCTGAGTATAACGGCATAAAACTCGTCAAACGCGGTCCGATTGCCGTAACCAGCGACAGCGGGCTTTTTGCAGTGCGCGAAGCGATCTCCTTGGGACCGCTTCCTTCAAATGAGATTAAAGGAAGTGTTACGACGGTCGACGTCATGGACGAGTGGAAAGCAAAGATTCAGTCTCTGGTGGATACCGCCTCCCTTAAGCCTCTTCATGTCGTTGTTGATGCGGGAAACGGCATGGCAGGCAAGCTCGTTCCAAAAGCCTTCGAGGGGCTGCCCTTTCGCGTGAGAGCGCTTTTTATGGATCTGGACGGCTCGTTTCCCAATCATATCCCCAATCCGCTTGTCGAATCAAACAACAAAATGCTTATCGAGACCGTGGTAAAAGAACATGCAGATGTCGGGCTAACCTTTGATGGCGATGCGGACCGTATGTTTCTTATAGACGACAGCGGCAGGCTCGTGAGCGGTACCGTTACGACCGCACTTTTGGCCAGTCACATACTCAAAAGCCACCCGGGGGAACTCATCCTTTATAACGCCGTTTGCGGACGGGTCGTACCGCAGACTATAACGAAGCTTGGAGGCAGGTCCAAGCGGGTACGCGTGGGCCACAGTTACATAAAAACATACATGCGGGAAACCGGGGCAATTTTTGCGGGTGAACATTCCGGCCACTATTACTGGCGTGATTTTTTTGCCGCGGAAAGCGGAGCATTGAGCGCGCTTATGATCTTGAGCCTTCTTTCAAGTGAAGGGAGGAAGTTGTCAGAGTATGTTGACCAGCTGGATGTGTATCCAGCAAGCGGCGAGATCAATTTCAAAGTCGCTGATATTTCCAAAACCCTGGACGCCATACGGAGAGGGTTTGCCGATGCGCAAAACAAAGATGAGGTAGATGGGGTCAGTGTGTGGTATAAAGAGTATTGGTTTAACGTGCGGGCGAGCAAAACTGAGCCGCTTCTGCGGCTCAATGTGGAGGCGGATACTAACGATATTCTTGACAGTAAAACGAATGAGTTAATTGACAAAATAGAATCCTTGGGAGGTAAACGAACGTAATTTCTCATATATTAATGAGAAAAATATGGATTATGAATACCCTTGATGATATTCGCTTAATGAAGGCAAAGGATCCCTCTGGCATTTTGGGCTCGACAGCGCTTTTCCCTGATCAGTGCGAACAGGCGTGGACAGAATCTTCAAAATTGTCGTTCCCCGATCACTATAAGCAAATTTATAATATTGTGGTTTGTGGAATGGGCGGCTCGAGATTTCCTCCAAAAACAATTAAGGAACTATTTAAAAAGAAGATAGTGGAACCGTATGAAATAGTTGAAGATTATACATTGCCGGGCTATGTGGATTCCGATACGCTTGTTGTGCTTTCTTCTTATTCCGGAACAACAGAAGAAGTTCTTGCTTGCGCTCGGGATGCAATTTCCCGAAAGGCAAAAGTTACGGCGGTGACGAGCGGCGGAGCACTGGCAGACCTCCTGGAAAAAAATAATTTTACCGGCTATGTTTTTAAGCCGAAATTTAATCCCTGCGGTCAACCGAGAATAGGCGGAGGGTATCTTCTCATGGGTCATCTCGGTCTTCTGAAATCTTTAGGACTTGTTACCATTAAAGACGAAGAAATACCTGAAGCTATTGCTTTTACGCGGGAAGTCGGGAAAAAATACGGCCCGGAGATCCCTGAAAAAGATAATCAGGCAAAACAACTTGCACGACTTCTCAAGGATAAGTACCCATTTATCATAACTGCTGAATTTCTCAAAGGATTCGGGAATGGTTTTGCAAACCAGATTAATGAAACGGCAAAAATGATATCCGATTACCGATACATTTCTGAACTCAATCACCATCTTTTAGAAGGATTGTCTTATCCGGAAATCTTACATCCGCATGAAATTTTTGTTTTTTTTCTTTCTCATTGTTATAGCGAACCGATCCAAAAACGCTTTGCGATCACAAAAGATGTCGTCCAAAAACAGCACATTTCAACCTATGACATAGCGCTTACCGGCGCGAATAAGATTTCGCAGGTATTGGAAGCATTTACTCTTTCCGGTTTTACCACGTATTACCTCGCGATGCTCTACGACGTAAATCCGGCTGCCATTCCTTGGGTCAATTACTTTAAAGAAAAACTTAAGAGTCTCTCGCCTCTTGCGGCAACATAAAAAAATCTTCATACTGGTTCCATGCGGTCAAAATTTGTCGTATGGTTCGGGGACGTTGATAAAGAGGATGTGGCGTTGGTTGGCGGAAAGGGAGCAAATTTGGGCGAGATGACGAGAGCGGGCTTTCCCGTCCCCAGCGGATTCATCGTAACCAGTCATGCCTATAATGCATTCTTAGACTCCTCAGGGCTACGGGAAAAAATCCGTCAAACCCTGTCAAACCTCGATGTCGGAAACAGCAAAGCCCTTGCGCGGGCTTCCCGTGACACCCGGCGTTTGATTACCGGAGCGCCGTTTCCCGCATCTATGGCACAGGAAATTGTCCGGGCGTATTTTCAACTTGAAAAAGGGCTCCTCAAGCACCCCCTCGTTGCGGTCCGCTCTTCCGCGACGGCCGAAGATTTGCCTTCCGCCTCCTTTGCTGGTCAGCAGGAAACTTTCCTCAATGTTCAGGGAGAGGCAAACCTCGTTGAAAAGGTGAAGGAAGCATGGGCATCACTGTTTACCGAACGGGCTATTTTTTATCGTGCGACCAATCATTTTGACCATTTCCGCGTCAGTATCGCCATACCGGTAGAACGGATGGTCCAGTCAGAATTTTCAGGCGTGATGTTTACCCGTGATCCCGTCACCAATGATAAACAAAAAGTTGTTATCGAAGCCATTGCCGGACTAGGGGAGATGATTGTGCAGGGTTCCGTGACCCCCGATCATTACGAAGTCGATAAAGCTTCCCTTGCGATCACCAAAAAAGACGTTCATCGGCAGGAACGCATGATGGTAAAAGTGCGCAATAACAATATCATCCGCGTCGTCCCGCGGGGATTGGCCCAGCGGCAGAAAATTACCGATTCTCAGATCCTCGCTCTTGCCCGTCTCGGCATAAAACTCGAGGAGCACTACTTCTTTCCTCAGGACGTTGAGTGGGCAATTGAAAAGGGAAAAATCGCAATCGTGCAAACCAGGCCGATCACCACCATTCAAACGGAAAAGAAAGTTTCCGCCGCACGGATGACCCCGCTTAAACAGCCGCTGATTCTCAGGGGTGATCCGGCAAGCCCGGGTATTGGTTCCGGCACGGTAAAAAAGCTTCATTCTACTGCCCAGGTCGGTAAGGTGAAAAGCGGTGACGTTTTGGTAGCGGAAATGACGAGCCCGGATTTTGTTCCCGCCATGCGCAAGGCGGTAGCCATAGTAACGGAAAGAGGCGGCCGTACGAGTCATGCGGCGATCGTTTCGCGGGAACTGGGAATACCGGCGGTCGTTGGCGCTTCAGGAGCAATGAGCACGCTCCAGGAAGGCATGGTAGTTACAGTAAACGGTTCGACGGGAGAGATACATAAAGGATCATTGGGACAGTCAGGCTTTCCCGGCAAGCCGGACGGCCATCTTTCGGGTTTTGAGCCAAACAAGATACAAACTGCGACTAAGGTGTACGTGAACCTCGCGGAACCATCCCGAGCTGAGAGCGTAGCGCGAGCTAACGTTGACGGCGTGGGACTTCTGCGTGCCGAATTTATGATAGCAGGCATTGGCACGCACCCCAAGAAACTCATCAGAGACGGAAAAAGCAATCTCTTCGTCCAGAGTATGAGTAGTCAGATCGAGGCCTTTTGTCAGGCATTTTCTCCGCGACCGGTTATCTATCGGACGACGGATTTTAAAACAAACGAATACCGCAGCCTCCACGGAGGCAAGCTCTATGAACCCGAAGAATCCAATCCTATGCTGGGGTATCGCGGGGCGGCACGATACATTGCTGATCCCGAGGTATTTGAATTGGAGCTCGAGGTGATCAAAACGGTACGAAACAAGAGAGGACTGAAAAATTTATGGCTGATGATACCGTTTGTCCGCACACCCAAGGAACTTTTGGAGGTGAAGCGGATCATCGCCGGCAAGGGACTTATTCGATCGCCGTCGTTTAAACTGTGGCTTATGGTTGAGATCCCCACCAACGTTATCCGTCTCGATGAATTTTTGGATGTCGGGATTGACGGCGTATCCATCGGTTCAAATGACCTTACCATGCTCATGCTGGGAACCGACAGAGACAACAGCGAGGTCCGCGGCGATTTTTCTGAACTTGATCCCAGCATGCTTTGGTCGTTTGAACACGTCGTCCGCACGTGTCTGAAACGCCGCGTTACTTCCTCAATGTGCGGCCAGGCGCCTTCAGATTATCCGGATTTGGTAGAAAAGTTGGTGCAATGGGGCATTACAAGCATTTCCGTTAACCCCGATGCGCTGGATCGCGTGCGTGAGACCGTATACCGCGCTGAGGCAAAACTCGTGACCAGAAAGGAGAAGCATGACTCCCTCATCAAAAATTTATAGCATCCAAGGGCGTGAAATACTTGATTCCCGAGGCAATCCGACTATCGAAACGACCGTCGTTCTTGAAAGCGGGTATCGCGGAACCGCCTCCGTGCCCGCAGGCGCGTCGGTCGGCAAATATGAAGCGGTGGAACTGCGCGACGGCGACCCAAAACGATACGGCGGCATGGGGGTACTTAAGGCAGTACAAAACGTGAACACGATCATTGCGGCAAAACTTAAAGGCATGGACGCGCTTTCACAATCAACCCTCGACGCTACCCTTCTGGGGCTTGACGAAACTCCCGAAAAAAAGAATCTCGGCGCCAATAGTATCCTGAGCGTTTCACTCGCAGCGAGCGCAGCAGCGGCAAATCAAAAGAGGATGCCGCTTTACCAATACCTCAATGAAATTTTCCGACAAACGTTCCCCGTTGAAATGACGAGAATTCCTACGCCGACGCTTAATATCATCAATGGCGGCAAACACGGAGCCGGGAATTTGGATTTTCAGGAGTTCCACGTTGTTCCCGCTACGAATAAATCGTATTCTGACGCCATTCGTATGGGGGCGGAGATTTACCACTCGCTCAAGAAGGTGCTTGCGTACCGGAATGCGGTTCATTCCGTTGGAGACGAAGGCGGTTTTGCCCCGAACCTTTATACCAATCTCGATGCGCTGGAGATAATTCTCGAGGCGGTTCGTGAAACTCCGTACCATTTTGGCATCGATATATTCCTGGGACTCGATACTGCGGCAAATTCCTTTAAAGTTGAACGCGGTTATCAAATCAAGGACAGGCCGGAGGTGCTCACGAGCAGGGAGCTTATTTCCTACTATAGCGACCTCAACAGAAAATACCGGCTGCTCATCCTTGAGGATCCGCTCGATGAGGATGACTGGGAGGGTTGGACCTCAATTACCGCGCTCCTGGGCAAAGACGTCCTTATCGTGGGCGACGACCTTTTGGTAACCAATAAGGTACGCCTCGAAAAAGCGATACAACTTCGGGCATGTTCTGCTATTCTTCTCAAGCCAAACCAGATTGGGTCTCTTAGCGAATTTTTCTCGGTCGTTGCGCTTGCCAAAAAGAATGATATCAAAACAGTCGTGTCCCACAGAAGCGGCGAGACGAACGACTCGTTTATCGCAGACCTTTCCGTTGCAGTGCAGAGCGACTATGTAAAATTCGGCGCACCGGCCCGGGGCGAACGTGTGGCAAAATACAACAGACTGCTTTCTATTGAACGCGAATTGTCCCATCGCTAAGGGGCGTATTCCATGGAAAAACCACTTGTTTTGATCGTTTTGGACGGCTGGGGACTTGCCCCGGGCGGACCTGGCAATGCGATCTCGCTTGCTAAACTTCGTTTTATGCCGCAATTTTGGGCTTCGTACCCTCATACGGAGCTTTTGGCTTCCGGAGAGGCCGTTGGGCTACCGAAGGGGGAAGACGGGAATACCGAAACCGGCCACATCAATATAGGGGCCGGCAGAATCGTCTATCAGGATTTTCCGCGCATCAATATGGCAATTGCAGACGGAAGTTTTAACCGAAACGAAGCGTTTCTGGGTGCCATACGCTATGCGCAAACCCACAAGACAAATCTTCACATCATGGGGATAATCAGTGATGCTTCGGTTCACGGAAGCAAAGAGCACCTCTATGCACTCCTCGAACTTCTGCACATGCACGGTCCGCCGGTTCCCGTGTATCTGCATCTGTTTACTGACGGCAGGGATGCGACGCCCAGGTCAGCAAGAGCATTCGTAAGCGAGGTTGAGACCAGGCTAAGTCAAATACAAATCGGCAAAATCGCCACAATCATGGGAAGGTATTACGCCATGGATCGGGATCGGCGATGGGAGCGGACACAAAAAGCCTATGAAGCGCTCACCGAAGGCAGCGAGCGGACGGCAAAAACCGCCCTGGAGGCAATTGACAACGCTTATCAGGAGGGGAAAACCGATGAATTTATTGAACCCACGACCATCCTCGACAGCAGCGGAGCCCCCCTGCCCCGTATTCACAACTACGATGCGGTAATTTTTTATAACTATCGCGTGGACAGGCCAAGACAGATTACCCATGCCTTTGTTCTGAGCGATTTTGAAACGCACAGACACGAGCCGTATTTTGATCCATACGCGGTAAAGTATTTCCATAAGCACGTGGTGGAACCCGAAGAGCGGTGGCAACCGTTTACCCGCCGCGTTGTTCTCCCAAATCTCTTTTTTGTGACGATGACGCAATATGAGCGAAATCTTCCCTGCACCGTTGCATTTCCCTTAGAGCCGGTCGTTATGCCGATCGGAAGAGTTTTTTCGACACTCGAACTTCGGCAACTCCATCTTGCCGAGACGGAAAAAGAGAGGTTTGTCGGCTACTACTTTAACGGAATGCGGGAGGAACCGTTTAAGGGTGAAGACCGCTTGATTGTTCCTTCGCCGAATGTCGCCACCTATGATCTGCGTCCCGCCATGAGCGCGTTTGAACTCACGCAGCAGCTTATCGACAGACTGTCGATTGGGGTGTATTCGTTTATCCTTATTAATTTTGCAAATCCGGACATGGTTGGACACACGGGGAACATTCCCGCGGCCATAACCGCGTGTGAAGTCACCGATACGTGTGTCGGGAGAATTGTTGAAAACGTGCTCGCAGTCGACGGCACGTGTATTATTACCGGTGACCACGGCAACGTAGAGGAAATGCTCGGCCCTAATGGAGATGTGGACACCGAACACTCGACATATCCCGTTCCGTTTATCATGATAGATAAAAAACTCCAGTATCAGCCCAAAACGCTTCCCCAGGGGAAACTTGCAGACATTGCGCCAACTGTGCTAGCATGGAGAGGTATTGACATTCCGGGCGAAATGAACGGTAATAATTTACTTGCCCACAGTTAAAAGGAGGCAAACATATGAAAACCACCCTTTCCGTCATTAAAGCAGATACCGGTTCGGTCGGCGGACACAACAGGCCCAGTCTTGCGATGATCGAAAAAGCCAAAGAAGTCGCGGGTAAGGCGGTACGAAAAGGTCTTCTCAAGGACGCACGGGTGAGTTTCACCGGCGATGACATTGCTTTCCTCATGAGTCACACGCGCGGCGTCGATAACCCCGATATTCATGAGTTTGCATGGAATGCATTTGTGGAGACCACAAAAATAGCCAAAGCACAGGGGCTTTACGGCGCCGGACAGGATCTTCTTAAAAGTGCATTTTCAGGAAACGTGCGCGGCATGGGACCGGGGTCGTGCGAGATGGAATTTGAGGAACGCCCTGCGGAACCATTTGTCCTTTTTGCCGCAGACAAGTGCGGACCGGGCATGTTTAACCAGCCGATCTTTGATGCGTTTGCCAATCCCTATCACAATGCGGGACTGCTTTTGGCGCCTGACATGAAGGCCGGGTTTACCTACACGATTATGGACGTGAACTACACGGAGGCAGATCGTATCATCACGCTCAAGGTGCCTGAGGATTACTACGAAATCTGCGCGCTTCTGCGTGATCCGAATCACTACGTCATCGAATCCGTCAAGGAAAACGCAACGGGTCTTCAGGCATCTGTAGTCTCAACCAGCAGACTTCATAATATCGCTGGAAAATACGTTGGGAAGGACGACCCGGTCGCCATTGTCAGGAGCCAGAAAACGTTCCCTTCTACAGGGGAAATTCTCTCTCCCTGGGCAACGGCGTACTACGTCCTTGGAGACAATCGGGGATCGCACCATGTGGCCGTCATGCCCGTCAAGCAGAATACTATTATTTCTTATTTTGACGGACCGGCCATTGTCTCCGCTGCAGGGTACTGCGTGCACGAGGGGAAGTTCACGGAAGCGGTAGATCTGTTTGACCAGCCATTCTGGGACATGATTCGTGAGAAGGCAGCCGCAAAGACCTTTGAGATGCGTCAGCAGGGCTTCTACGGGCCTGCCATGGCCGGAATGGATGAGCTCGAATATACCGGAGTCGTTGAAATCCTCAAGGGGCTCGATGGTAAATTCGTCGTTCGAAAGGCCAAAAAATAATTCGTTGATACTGCCCCATGAGGACCAGAATCGTCAGAAAAAATTGGCGCAAGGGTGAGCCCCCACCCGCTCTTGACGATTACCCATCCCTCTACCGGAGGTTTAGCTGGAATAGTGCAAGAGGCGAGCTCGATTGGTTCGGAACAAGCCTCAATGCCGCCTATAACGCGGTAGACCGCCACGCTCAGACTTGGAGAAAAAATAAAATTGCTCTTTATTGGGAAAATGAAATAGGCCAGGAGCAAAAATACACGTTTGAAGATCTGTCAATATTGTCCAATAAAGTGGGCAATCTCCTCCGGGACTTCGGCGTGGAACGGGGAGAGCGAGTATTTCTTTTTCTGCCGAGAATTCCTGAGCTTTATTTCTGTTTTTTGGGAATACTTAAAATCGGCGCCGTTGCGGGCACACTCTTTAGCGCGTTTCAGGAGACTGCCCTCGTTGACCGGCTAGAAAATAGTCAGGCAAAAGTCATTATTACCACTTCCGAACTTAAGGCAAGGGTAGACAAGGTGCGCTCGCGACTCCCTTCGCTTAAACACATCCTGGTTGTCGATGATGCGTCGTTTAAAAAATCGGTCGAACACGCAAGGGCAGACCTTTCCGTTGTCCATACGGCGGCTGACGATTATGCCTTTATGCTCTATACATCGGGAACCACGGGAAAGCCTAAAGGAGTCGTGCACGTTCACCGTGCAGTCCTTCAGGAACACATGACCGCAAAATGGGTGTTGGACCTGCGCGATGATGATACCTATTGGTGTACGGCGGATCCCGGCTGGGTAACTGGCATTGCCTATGAGATTCTCGGCAGCTGGAGCAATGGTGTGGCAAGCCTGGTTTATGAGGGAAGATTTGATCCGGACCGCTGGTATCATCTTTTGGAAAAATACAAGGTTACGGTTTGGTACACGGCTCCCACCGCCATCCGCATGCTTATGGCCGCCGGCGCGGCGCGGGTAAAAAAATATGATTTGTCTCACCTGCGGCACATGTGTTCCGTGGGGGAGCCGCTTAACCCGGAGGCAGTTATCTGGGGTCTTACGGCATTTAAAAAGCCCTTCCATGATACGTGGTGGCAGACGGAGACGGGGGCAATCTGTATAGCAAATTACCCTTCCATGGATATAAAAATCGGATCAATGGGTAAACCCATACCCGGTGTTATTGCCGCAATCGTTGACGATAACGGCAAAGAACTTGGACCGAATAAAGAAGGAAATATTGCCCTGCAGCCCGGCTGGCCGGCGATGATGGAGACGATCTGGCGCAGGCCGCACAAATACAAAAGCTACTTTGTTGGCGGCTGGTACATAAGCGGCGACCGCGGGATGAAAGACAAAGATGGCTATTTTTGGTTCATAGGACGCGCGGACGACGTTATTAAAACGTCAGGGGAGCGCGTTGGACCGTTTGAAGTGGAGTCTGCTCTCGTGGAGCATCCGGCAGTGGTTGAAGCCGGTGTGATAGGCAAACCAGATCCCCTTCGGGGAGAGATTATCAAGGCATTTGTCGTACTCGATAAAAAACACAAGGGCTCGGAAAAACTGAAAAAAGAACTTTCGCTTTACGTAAAGTCACACCTTGCAGGGCATGCGTACCCCCGAGAAATTGAGTTTATCGACAAACTTCCAAAAACCCGTTCCGGAAAAATTATGCGGAGGATTCTCAAAGCCAAAGAAATGGGACTGCCGATCGGCGACACTTCAACGCTTGAGGAATATTAACAGAACAAATTCTCCCTTGGGACTGCGAAAATGACTAAGGGCCTCGGAGAATTTTCCCCGCCAAACCTCCTCGTGAATCTTTGTGAGTTCCCGCGCCACGACAATCTCAATGTCGCCAAACGCGAGTTTCATGTCGTTTAACGTTTGCCCAAGCTTATGCGGGGCACAGTAGAAAATAAGGGGTGCATGCAAAAGAGAGACGCTGCGTAACATTTCAAACAGTTGCCTCCGGTGAGATTGTTTTTCCGGCGTATAGCCAAGGAATAGGAATGTGCTTGCCGGAAGGCCAGAGGAAGTAAGAGCGGCAACGGCGGCAACGGGTCCGGGCACTGATACTACCCTGATTTCTCTGCGGATACACTCACGGACAAGCTGGAATCCCGGGTCGGAAATAAGCGGAGTGCCGGCATCGGAAACGAGCGCGACAGACTTATCATTTTGCAGTGCACCGAGTAACTCAGGCATTTTTTGTGCCTCAGTTCGATCGTCATAGCGTACCAATTGTGTCATTGTTACATTGTTAAATTGCTGAACAATTACGTTGGCAAAGCGTTTCTTCAGTTCCTGAAGCAATAACCCCGTGCGTCGCGTGTCCTCGCAGGCGATGATGTCAACGGAAAAAAGCGTACGCATGGCGCGGATCGTTATGTCGTCGAGATTGCCGATCGGTGTTGAAACGATAAAGAGTGTTCCCATGGAAGCGATTATATCGTAGAATAATGCAATGGTCGAACTGATTGGCTCCTGGATTATTGGCTTCATCTCAGAGCTTGGTTATACCGGCATATTCCTCCTCATGACGCTTGAATCTGCGCTTATCCCTATTCCAAGCGAAGTAACCATGCCGTTTTCAGGTTCTCTTGCCGCAGCGGGAAGGTTTGACTTTTGGTTTGTGGTCATCGCGGGTGCCACCGGGAACCTTGTCGGATCGCTTCTCGCGTACTGGCTTGGCTGGTGGGGACAGGAGGCGGTAGTGCGCAAAGTCATAGTCAGGTACGGTAAATACGTTCTCCTTTCCGAGCATGAGTATGACCGTTCAGAGCGATGGTTTAGAAATCACGGCGAGCCCATTGTATTTATCTCAAGAGTGCTTCCGGTCGTACGTACGTTTATTTCCTTGCCGGCAGGGGTCGCCAAAATGAACCTGCCGAGATTCATCATCTACACAACCGTGGGATCATTTATTTGGTCTTATTTTCTTGCAAGTATCGGTGTCGTTCTGGGAAACAACTGGAAGTCGCTCGAATTCTACTTTCGCCGCTTTGATGTTTTTATCGTGATTGTTTTTGTCGCCGGAACTCTGTGGTATTTCCGGAAAAAACTCAGACAAATATTGCGCAAGCCTAGACGAACTTCCTGATGAGTCCCACGACTTTCCCCTGAATTTTTACGTGCGTCGTAAAAATGGGGGTCATCGTAGAATTGGCGGGCGCGAGCTTAATGCGGTCCTTTTCAAAGTAGATGCGTTTGAGCGTTGCAAGCCCGTTGGGCAGGAGAGCCACGACAATGTCGCCGTTTTTCGCATCCTGCTGATGGGCGATAATTACATAATCGCCGTCAAGAATGCCGTCCTCGATCATTGAGCTCCCCTTTACCTGGAGTACGTAACCCGCTTTGTCATTGGGAACGAGACCGGGAGCCACTGAGATATAAAAATTGGGGTCGGTATACGGTTCGAGGGGAGCACCCGCCGCGATAAATCCAAGAACCGGAAGCTCTACCGTGCCTTCCGAACCTGCCGTTTTATAGTTTGTCTTGACTACTTCAAGGCCCCGCGCCGTGCCATCAAGTTTTTTAATAAATCCCTTTTGTCGGAGGCGGTCAATGTGTTCGTGGATGGTAGCGGGGGAGGAAATGCTCATGGCCTGGCCGATTTCTTTGAGCGTCGGTGCATAGCCATAACGGTCGATAAACTGTGTGATAAAGTCCAGCATTTGCCGCTCGCGCGGATAGAGAATAGAAGGCATAGGCCGGGTGTAAAAAATCTCCTAAAAAAGGTACAATAAAGAACCAAGGCGAGTATTTCAAAAATTACCCGAAGTGTCAAGAGGATCAATGGTGATACAAACGGATCAAATTTGAAATTAAACCGAAAGGAAAAAACCATGAATACCTTTGCTCTCACCTCCGATTACCAACCGACAGGCGATCAGCCGGAGGCCATCAGGTCTCTTATCGCAAATATCGAACACAAAAAACCCGAGCAAACACTTTTGGGAGTTACCGGAAGCGGAAAAACATTTACCATGGCAAATGTCATCGCTCATTTTAACCGTCCGACCCTCGTTATCTCGCATAATAAAACCCTCGCGGCCCAACTCTACCAGGAGTTCAGGGATTTTTTTCCAAAAAACTCGGTAAATTATTTTGTTTCCTACTATGATTTTTACCAACCCGAGGCATATATCCCTCACACCGATACCTACATCGAAAAAGAAACGGAAATTAATGAAGAAATCGACAAGCTCCGCCTGGCCGCGACGACCAACCTTCTTACGAGACAGGACACAATCATCGTGGCCTCGGTTTCGTGCATTTATAATATCGGCTCACCCAAAGAGTACGGCCATTTTGTCCTCGAACTCAAACCGGGGACGGCGGTAGGAAGAGAAAATATCCTTAAACGCCTGGTGGATCTTCAATACGCGCGAAGCGACTACGGCTTTCATCGCGGTACATTCCGCGTGCGGGGCGATACCATAGATCTTTTCGCCGCGTATGAGGATACGGCTCTGCGGATTATCCTGTCTGGCGACAGAATACATGAGCTTGAGATACGCAATCCGCTCACCGGTAAGCTCGAAGAGAAGCTCCGGACTACCATCATCTATCCTGCCAAGCACTATATGACCAACCCCCAAACATATCCGTCGGTGTTTAAGCAAATTCGAAAAGACCTGGGCAAACAGGTAAAGCATTTTAAAGACGCGGGCAAGCTTATTGAAGCACAGCGGATAGAGCAGCGCGTTTCCTATGATTTGGAAATGATCGAGGAAGCCGGCTACGTCAATGGCATTGAAAATTACTCGCGGTATTTTGACGGGAGAAATCCCGGCGATCCGCCGTATACGCTGTTTGATTACTTCAGCGAGGCGAGCACGGACTGGCTTTTGTTTATTGATGAATCTCATATGACGGTGCCGCAGATAAGAGGCATGTACAACGGTGACAGAAGCCGCAAGCAAACGCTCGTTGATTATGGCTTCCGGCTGCCGGCGGCACTCGATAACCGTCCGCTCCGCTTTGAAGAATTTTTGCGGAGAATTCCCGAGACGGTATACGTTTCCGCAACCCCGGACGAGTGGGAGTTATCGCGCGGACCGCTTGTCCAGCAGCTTATCCGCCCGACCGGCCTGGTCGATCCGAAAATTACCGTTAAACCGACCGGCGGTCAAATACAGGATCTCATGCATGAAATAGAAAAGCGGGTGGAACGACATGAGCGTACGCTTGTTACGACACTTACCAAACGCATGGCCGAAGACCTATCAAAATATTTAGAAGAACGTGGCATCAAGGTGCATTATTTGCATTCAGACGTGGAAACACTCGAGCGAAGCGATATACTCGCGGACCTGCGGGGGGGAAAGTATGATGCCGTCGTTGGCATTAACCTTCTTCGCGAAGGACTGGATCTGCCCGAAGTATCACTCGTGGCGGTGTTAGACGCCGATAAAGAAGGGTTTTTGCGAAGCCGCGTCAGTCTCATTCAAACCATGGGCCGGGCCGCGCGCCACATCTCCGGTCAGGTAATCCTATACGCCGACCGCGAGACGAAGTCCATGAGGGAGGCAATCGGGGAGGTTAAGCGCAGGCGCAGCGTACAACTCGAGTACAACAAAAAACACCGTATTACTCCGGAAAGCATCACCAAGCCCATTCGTGAGCGCCTTGTTGAGGAACGCGCGGAAAAGCTACGGGAAGACGACCGTGAGCTGTTAACCATTTCGGATCGTCAAAGAGATGCTCTTACGCCGCAGGATAGAAAAAGCCTTGTTGGCCGATTGACGCGCCGGATGCGCCAAGCGAGCCGAGACCTCAACTTCGAGCTGGCTGCCCGGCTCAGAGACCTCATTGCTTCACTGGTAAACTCGCGTGTATAATGGGTGTGCCACGGAACCATCGGTGGTTTTATTTGGTATGGAGAAAATCGTTATCCGGGGTGCGCGTCAGCACAACCTCAAAAGCATTAACCTGGAGCTTCCGAAGAATAAGCTTATTGTTTTTACCGGACTTTCGGGCTCCGGAAAGAGCTCTTTGGCTTTCGACACCATCTATGCGGAAGGGCAAAGGCGGTATGTCGAGTCTTTAAGCTCTTACGCGAGACAGTTTTTGGGAGTGATGGATAAGCCCGATGTGGACCTTATTGAAGGCTTGTCGCCGGCTATCTCTATTGATCAAAAATCCACGTCGCATAACCCGCGTTCTACCGTAGGTACGGTCACGGAGATTTACGACTATCTCCGTCTGCTTTTTGCCCGCGTCGGGCATCCGCACTGTCCTAAGTGCGGCAGAGAAATAAGCCGACAGTCGACTCAGCAAATCGTCCAGTCCATTCTCCTGTTTTGCAAAAATGAACTTTCTGATCGGAGCCGCAAATTTGTGCGCTTCTTCATTCTTTCGCCGGTCGTTCGGGACCGGAAGGGCGAGTTTAGCGGACTTTTTGACAATATTCGTTCAAAAGGATACCGAAGCATGCGCGTGGACCATAAGTTTTTGAGTGTTGATGATGACATCTTCCTCATCAAAACAAACAAGCATTCAATTGATGTCGTTGTTGACCGGTTTAGCGTTGAACGGGGGATGCTTAAAGATGAGTTTGTCCCTGCGCTGCGTTCAAGACTGAGCGAGGCAGTCGAGCAAAGCCTCGGCCTTTCCGACGGCCTGGTGATTCTTGCCCACGTGCATGACAGCGGCTTCACGATCCCTGATGCCCCGAAAAAACTTACCGACCACGTCTATTCCGAAAAGTTTAGCTGCCCGGTCGATAATATTTCCTTGCCGGAGATCGAACCCCGGTCGTTTTCCTTTAACTCTCCGCACGGAGCCTGCCCAAGCTGCACCGGTATTGGCTTCATTCTCACAATTGACCCAACGCTCGTCATAAATCCCGAGCTTTCAATAACGGAAGGGGGCGTTTTGCCTTTCGCTCGCATGTTTACGCACGACACCTGGTATAGCCGCGTCATACTCGTTGTCTGCGCCGAATACGGCATTGACCCCAGGGCTCCGCTAAAAAAACTTACTTCAAAACAACGGCATATTCTCCTCTACGGTACTGAGGGCAAAGTACACCATGTGACCGGCACCAATCGTTTTGGAGAAATGACGGCAATTGAGGAAACGTTTCGCGGGTTTATACCGGAGCTTATGCGCCGGTACAGGGAGAGCGAGTCGGACTTTTTGCGCGCCGAGATAGAAAAGTACATGAGAAATGAAATCTGCAAAACGTGTAGCGGTGCCCGTCTGAAGGAGGAAAGTCTGACGGTCACCATAGAAGACCGGTCAATTGCCAAAATTACCGATATGCCCATAAACGGGGCGCTTGCCTGGGTTGAAAAACTTCGCGGTATTGCCACGACCCTTTCACCAACGGAGACGACTATTGCATCCCCAATTCTTAAGGAAATTCAATCCAGACTGGGTTTTCTCGTAAGCGTTGGTCTTGAATACCTCACGCTGGGCAGAAGTGCGCAAAGTCTTGCCGGCGGAGAGGCGCAGAGGATTAGGCTCGCTTCCCAAATAGGCTCCGGACTCACCGGCGTTCTTTACGTTTTGGATGAGCCGTCGATCGGCCTTCATCCGCGGGACAACAACCGACTTATCGCTACCCTCAAACGCCTGCGGGACTTGGGCAATACCGTTATCGTGGTTGAGCATGATAAGGAAATGATCGAGTCAGGAGACTATATTGTTGACTTCGGACCGGGGGCCGGAAAATTCGGCGGCCAGGTTATCGCGCAGGGGTCGGTCGAGGAGCTAAAGCGTTCGCAAAAATCCCTTACCGGACAATTTCTGAGCGGCAGGCGCTTTATCCGGGTCAAGCGAGAGCAAACTTCTCCGCTTGTTGACACGAGAAAGCTTACGATCCTGGGTGTAACACACAATAACCTCAAAAATGTTTCCGTGTCGTTCCCGCTCGGAAAATTTATTGCCGTCACCGGAGTATCAGGGTCAGGAAAATCTTCCCTCATCGTCGAAACGCTCTACCCGGCACTTCTTCAAAAATTTAACCCCTATACCAAAGAGCGGCCGGGAGCGTTTACGTCGCTTGAGGGCGCGGATAACGTTGACAAAGTTATTCTTATAGACCAGTCGCCGATCGGCCGGACGCCGAGAAGTAACCCAGCCACGTATACCGGTCTTTTTAGTTTCATACGGGACACCTTTTGCTCTCTTTCCGAATCAAAACTGCGCGGCTACAAAGCAGGAAGATTCTCCTTTAATGTTAAGGGAGGCAGGTGCGAGGCGTGCGAAGGAGAAGGGCAACGCCGGATAGAAATGCAGTTTTTGGCGGACGTTTATGTGACGTGTGAAGTCTGCGGGGGAAAACGTTACAATGGTGAGACGCTCGAAGTAACGTACCGCGGGAAAAATATTAGTCAGGTTTTAGAAATGACCGTCGAAGAGGCGATCGAGTTTTTCCACAATCAGCCGCATATTCTCTCCAAGCTTCAAACTCTCCAGGACGTGGGGCTTTCGTATATCCATCTTGGCCAGCCGGCTACGACCATATCAGGAGGCGAGGCGCAGCGGGTGAAGCTTGCCTCGGAACTAGCCAGGCGCGCCACCGGAAAAACGCTCTATATTCTCGACGAACCGACGACCGGACTTCATTTTGCGGACCTTGAGAAACTTCTTACGGTCCTTCATCGGCTGGTGAGTTTTGGCAATACCGTCATCGTCATTGAGCATAATCTCGATGTGATAAAGAGCGCTGACTATGTTGTGGATTTAGGGCCGGAGGGAGGCCAGCCCGGAGGCAGCGTGGTAGCAGTTGGCAGCCCCGACTCACTTTCCCGGACCCGGAATTCATACACGGGACAATTCCTTCGGAAACTATTACAATAACAAATACTACCAATACTCCAATACTACCAATGAAAAGCAATTTCCACACATTTGTTTATTGGTTTATTTGTTTATTGGTTTATTTGTTTATTCCGCTTGGCGCAGTGCGCGCCAGCGGAGCGTTTCAGGCGGATTATGACGTGCGTTATGACGTGGCGCCAACGGGCGTAACTATTGTCACGCAGGATGTTGTCCTCACGAACAACCTGACCAATCTCTATCCAAAAGAATACTCGATCATAATTGACAGCGACAAGATCGCCGACGTCATTGCCTCCGACGGCGGCGGGATAATTAGTCCTGTTATCTCCGTTAAAGACGGAAAAACAACCATTACCCTTCCGTTTAAACAGAAGGTTGTGGGTATGGGGAAAAAGCTTTCCTTTACCCTCCGCTACCGTCACAATGACATTGCAAAAAAAAGCGGACGCATCTGGGAAATCAACATTCCCGGCGTTGAAAACGATCCCGATATAGGAAGCTACCGAGTGTCCCTTACCACCCCGGCCGGCTTCGGTCCGAATGCTTATCTCTCGCCCCTGCCTGCGGACGGCGGGTACTGGACAAAGGATCAAATGATAAGGGGCGGAATATCAGCCGCCTTCGGCGATAAGCAGATTTTTATTTTTGATTTACGCTATGCAATTTCCAACCCTGCTGTTACGACCAAACGCTCGGAAATTGCCTTGCCTCCCGATACCCCTTATCAAAATGTTTCCATAACGGGTATAACCCCTCAGCCAAAGACGGTTGTTCGCGACAGCGACGGCAACTGGCTCGCCCAATATGATCTTCTCCCGAACCAGCGCCTCGATATACAGGCGGAGGTTGCGGTAGCACTAAGACTGAACCCCCGGCCTTCGTCAGCCGCACAGGCTGTTAATCCGGCCGACTACCTCAAGCCGCTCCCATATTGGCAGGTCTACGATCCGAAGATTATGGACCTTGCAAAACAGTATAAAACGCCAAGAGAAATCTACGAGTTCGTGGTAAAAAAATTAACCTATGATTACGAACGGGTCAGTCAAAACCCGGCCCGCCTGGGAGCGCTCGGCGCTCTCGCCGAACCGACAAAGGCAATCTGCATGGAGTTTACCGATCTTTTTATCGCGATCGCCCGGGCCGCGGGCATTCCTGCGCGCGAAGTTGTTGGTTTTGCCTATACGACCAATTCGCGCCTGCGGCCGCTTTCTTTGGTCGCTGACGTCCTTCACGCCTGGCCGGAATACTACGACGGCGAGCGGAAGATCTGGGTGCAAATTGACCCGACGTGGGCAAACACCACGGGCGGCGTAAACTACTTTGACAAGCTCGACTTTAATCATGTCGCATTTGCGATCCATGGTCTTTCAAGTGAGCTCCCGTACCCGGCGGGATTTTACCGTGCGCCCGATCACACGGGCAAAGACGTCCGGGTGCGTTTTGCAGAAAACGAACCGGCGCCCTCACCCGACCAGTTTTCCATAACGATCAATTTTCCAAAAAAAATTACTGCAGGTTTGGCTGCATCGGGAACGGTCACGATCCAGAATATAAGCGGCGTGGGCATCCCGGAAGCCTCGGTTTCGATACAATCGTTTCCTCAAAATATTGCCATAAACTCGCTCCTAACTAAGCTCCCCCCCTACGGGACACTTACGACTCCCATAACATTCCGGTCAAACAGCCTTCTTGAGCCCGGACAAGGTAAAATTCTCGTGACCGCCAACGGTCAGACCAATTCATTAACCTTCACTATTGACCCCCTCTATATTCTGATCATTCCCCTGGGCGGCGGAGTCATTGCACTCATCCTTTTGGGGTGGCTCCTGGCCAATCGGAAAGCGCTATGGAAGAAATTCGCAAAACATTAAAGCTTCTGCCACACCGGCCCGGCGTATACCTTTTCTTCAACAAACAGGCAGCGGTCATCTACGTCGGCAAGGCGATTGACTTAGCCCATAGGGTACGCAGCTATTTCCAAAAAGACCTCCCTCGCGAGTGGAAGACATCTGAACTCCGTCAGCAAACCAAACGCATAGAAATTGTCGAAACCGTCAGCGAATTTGACGCACTTACGCTCGAAGCCAGCTTAATACGCCGTTACCTGCCAAAATATAATGCTATCTTACGAGACGATAAATCTCCCATCTACGTTGTCATCACGTTCTCTGAAGAGCTTCCGCGGGTGGTCGTCACACGAAAAACACAGGTTCCTCTTATCGCAAAAAGCGCCCAGGATGCGGTATTTGGTCCGTTCCAGTCGGCAAAAGCCACCAGGTCAGTTCTCCGGGATTTGCGGCCGATCGTGCCTTTTTGTACGCAAAAGCAACGAAACGGCAAACCGTGTTTTTACACGCACCTCGGGCTATGTAGACCGTGTCCTTCTGTGATTGCCAAACTTGTTAGCGGAGGAGAAAAAGATGGGCTTATAAAAGAGTATAGAAAGCATATCTATGAGCTTAAACGCGCGCTTTCCGGGCATACGTCCGCACTTATCCGTTCTCTTGAGAAGGAAATGCACCGACGCGCTGCCATGCACGAATTCGAGGAAGCTACCGTTCTTCGAAACCGGATACAGGCGATCTATGCACTTGTCCAAAAGCACCATGACCCATCCGTGTATCTAACGAGCGGGGGGGCGCGAGACGTCTATGAAAGCGAACTGGCAGACCTGCGCGGGACTCTTCTGCCGTTTTTTCCGGCCCTTGGCGTTCTCAGGAGGATTGAGTGCATCGATATTTCAAATATCCTGGGAGAATATCCGACCGGCTCGCTCGTGGTCCTGACCGACGGCCGTCCTGACAAGACCTGGTACCGGCGGTTTCGCATAAAGTCCGTACATGGAGCAAATGACCCGGCCATGATTGCAGAGATCGTGAGCCGCAGATTCAAACATGACGAGTGGCCGCTGCCGGACTTGCTGCTCGTTGACGGGGGCAAGACACAGGTGCGAGCGGCCGTCGCAGCTCTTGCATCCGTGCATATGAAACTACCCGTCGTAGGACTTGCCAAGCGCAGAGAGGAAATTATCGTTCCTACGGGAACCTCGTTTAAGATTATAAGGCTTAATCTCTCCCGCGCCGGTCTGCACGTTCTCGAACGGGTCAGGGACGAAGCTCATCGGTTCGCCCTCCGCTACCACAGGTTTCTTCGCGAGAGCGCGCTTTTAAGCCCCACCAAGTTGCCACACGGGGAGTAATTTGCTACCATCTTTACATGAAATACCTCTTGCGCGTATTTCTGTTTAACACGTTCGGGCTTTGGCTCACGAGCCAACTCCTGCCGACCCTTGTTATCGCAGGAGGATGGCAGGCAATCGTCTCTGCCGGAGTTATCCTGAGTCTCCTTATGCTTATTGTTGCACCAATTCTTAAGATTCTTTTTATCCCGATAAACATTCTGACATTCGGGCTCTTATCGTGGCTTATAAACGTTATCGTACTTTACCTGCTCACGGTTTTTGCACCGGGAGTGAGCGTACGGCCGTGGCAATTCCCAGGGTTTTCCTGGTCCGGGTTTGTTATCCCCTCCGCATACCTAAATTACACAATCGCCCTTATTGTTAGTTCGCTCGTTATTACATTTATTGCAAATTTATTACACGCGGTGAGCGAATCGTAGAGGCTTTAGATATGAAAGATGCTAAAGTGCGTATTGTCTGCATTGGAGGAGGAACAGGTACTTTTGTCGCATTGCGCGGGCTAAAATATTATCCCGTGCATCTGACTGCCATTGTAACCATGAGTGACTCCGGGGGGAGCAATAAACGGATCCGGGACGAATTTGGACTCCTGCCGACCTCGGACATCCGCCAGTGCTTTGTCGCCCTGTCAGAAGAAAATGGCGGCATAGGGCTTCTGAGAAAACTTTTCATGTATCGATTTGAGAAAGGAAAGGGGCTTTCCGGTATGACGTTTGGCAATCTTTTCATGGCCGCGCTTTCCGACATACTCGGTTCGCAAAAAGAAGCAATACGCCAAACGGGGAAAGTGCTGCGGATCAGGGGGACGGTCATTCCCGTTTCCTACACGGATACGAATCTCTACGCCGAATACGAGGACGGGCACGTGGTAAGCGAGGAGCACCTCATTGATGAGCCAACCCACGACGGCAGGCTTAAAATTACCAGCGTCTATCTCAAGCCCCGCGCTCGGGCTAATCCTGATGCGCTTGATGCAATAGGAAAAGCTGATCTCATCGTCGTTGGTCCGGGCGATCTCTATACAAGTTTGATACCAAACCTTCTGGTCGGCGACATTGCAGGGGCGATTTCCCGGGCGAAGGCAAAAAAAGTTTATGTACTCAATCTCATGACGAAATTTGGTCAAACGTTCGGCTTTACCGCCTCCGATCACGTTACTACCATCGAGCGCTTCATAGGAAGCGCACTTGATGTGGTTCTTGTCAATACTACGGCACTGCCTAAGCGCGCACTTATGCTCTATGAAAAAGACCACGAATATCCCGTAGTCAACGACCTGCGTGATTCAGGTCTACCCAAAATCGTCCGGGCAGACCTGGCAAGTCGCGCGCTTGTCCGTCCCCCGAAAAGCGATATCCTTGTCAGAAGTCTTATCCGCCATGATAGCGAGAAGCTCGCTCGCGAAATCATGCACATTATAGAAGGAGAAAAATCATGAAATTTGCTATTCTCGTGTTTCATCTGATTAACACGGTTGTTTTAACCGGTCTTATCCTCCTCCAGTCAAGCCACGGAGGGCTCGGAAGCGCATGGGGCGGGGGTGAGATGTACCACAGCAAACGGGGAGCGGAACAACTCGTCTTCCGGGCGACCATCGTAGTTGCGCTACTATTTTTAATGACATCGATCGCGCTTCTCGTCGTCCGGTAGATAATCATGGCTCTCATACCTGTTCGTAAAATCAGATTTTTCCTTTGGGTTGTTCGCGAAATTGTTAAAAAGTACCGACAGGCGCTCATTTTAGGATTTCTTATTGGCTTAGGTGCGGCGGTCGTGTTTTGGCAGGTACTCCCGTGGGTGAACGAACTCTATTTTTCTCCCGTCAGGCGTATCGGTGTGGTTGGCGAGTTTACGCCTTCGACGCTTCCTCTCTCTATTCAGGAAAAAATGAGCGAGGGACTCACGCGTATCGGGCCGGGCGGCACGGCGGAGGCTGCACTTGCCCAGCGTTGGGAAGCAACTGATGACGGAAAGCTCTATACATTTTACCTGAGAAATACCGAGCGTTGGTATAAGGGCAAGGCCGTGACGGCAAGCGACGTTAACTATAATATCCGCGGCGTAACCTTTCAGGCCACAAGTCCGACAACGCTCCAGGCCCGCCTCACTTCGGCCTACAGCCCCTTCCCCGTGCTTCTGGCAAAACCGATTTTCCAGCAGGGACTTCGGGGTTTTGGTCCCTATCGTGCCGCAGGTATAGCGCTCAATGGGAATAATATCAGCTTTCTTAAGCTCGTTCCGGTAAGCGATCGCAGTCTTCCTGCCATTGAGTATCGCTTTTACGGCACTGAGGAGCTTGCTCTTCTCGGCTACAAACGCGGAGACGTAGATATCCTTACTGACATGAGCTCTGCTGAAGCACTTACCAAATGGGGACGCACGAAAATTACGCCTGAGGTAAACTACCAAAGGATTATTACGCTCTTTTTTAATTTAAGGCGTCCTGAGCTCGGCGAAAAAGCCTTCCGCCAGGCTCTTGCATATGCCGTACCAGACACTTTGGGCGAGCGCGCCTATTCGCCCATATCAAAAAAATCCTGGGCCTACACCGGCGAAAAAATCAGGCGCTACACTCCCGATCTTTCCCAGGCGCAAAAGCTTATCGAAACATCGAAAGTAGGCACCTCGTCGGCGCAGATGACACTTACGACATTTTCCAATTACCTGGACCTTGCCCAGCAAATTGCAAACAGTTGGAATAAGCTTGGGGTTCCGACGTCTGTCCGCGTTACAAACTCCCTTGAGAGCAATTTTGACATTCTCCTGTCAGTCCTCGAACTTCCGCCCGACCCGGACCAGTATCCGTTTTGGCACTCAACGCAGACAAAAAGCACCAACATCACCGGCTACGTCAACGTAAAAATCGATAAACTCCTTGAAGACGGAAGGCAGGAGCAGGACCCGGCGAAGCGCAAAACCATCTATGCGGATTTTGCCAGACGACTTGTGGAAGATGCGCCCGCCATATTTCTTTACTACCCGCGCGCCTATACGGTAGAGCGGGTGAGGTAACTGCAGATGCTCAAAGTTTCTCACGGATTGAGCCGTGGAGCTTCATTATCCACACTGGCTGCAGGGCTTGGATTCGAGCTAAGAATACTTCTCTCCCGCACAAGGCTCCGGGACTACGATTCGAACGTAGATTCATAGCTCCAAAGGCTATTGTCC
>CAYTZO010000004.1:0-41964 GCA_964442525.1 uncultured Gammaproteobacteria bacterium | reverse complement strand
TATCGGCAATATAATCCATCACCGTAGAACCACTCTTGATGCTCCACGGCTCTTCCCGACCCTTCTCATCGATCCCAACGACCCGAGTAAATCCTTCCGGCAGGCGCGATTCAATCTGACGGACGAGATGAGAACTCTGTGCTTGACCTTCCAAAGCTCCCCTGAGGCGTTTCGAGAGATACCGTTGTTTTTCCTCAAGGAATGTTTTTAAAAGCGGCATCTGGTCAAGAGAAACCGACAGGAGCGAGGCTAGTGAGAGCCGTTCACGGATATGCACATCATGCGGATAGAGCGTAAGCCGCATGCGAAGCCCGTCCCTTCGCCGTAAAACGTCAATAGTGAGAGAATCTGTTAATCCCTCTTCTACCTCCCGTTTAAATTGTAAGGCATTGATAACCGTTTCCCGATCGAATAATCGCTCCCTGTTGAAATTAAAAGCATTGGCAATATCGATCGCCTGAGCTGCCCAGTCAAATAAATCATAGCTACCGCCACCGAAATCCCGCTGGGCTGCATCGACATAGAGGAACATATCGTTTTTCGTTAGCGGCCTCAGTGCGCCAATGCGGCGGTAGAGATCCGCCGGTGTTGGCACACGGTAATGGAGCGCTACCCTATATCCTCTTTTTATTAGCATTTCACGCATCTCCGCCACGATCTCATCCGGCTTATTGTGGGTAAAAAATTTCTTTATAAAACGATGGGCATTGTTTGCCCACCGTTTGTGTTCCTGGCTTTTGTGAATAAGGCATAGGTGCTCAAGTTCATTGACTTCCTTATGGAGGCCCATGCGGCGGGCGGGAGGAATATAGATTTCTTCCGTCTCAAAAATAATTTCTCGTCTTTTCTTTTCTTCTTTTACGCCAATGGTTCGCATATTCGCAAGTCTGTCGTCTATCTTTGCAATCGTTTCGTCGGGAGTATCGATAGCAGAGGTAAAAAGTTGTATTCTATACTGATTCTCGAGGAGTTGTTTTAATTCTTTCCGAACATATCTTCCACGAATCTTACTGAGTATCAATACTCCTTTAGCAACTTCAGGGTGAATATTCTCACTGATTGTCTCATAGGTTACTGCGGTATCCTCTAATACGTCGTGGAGAATGCGTTTACAAATGGCAAACTCGTTAATTTTATTCCTTTTAATTCTCAAAAGTGCTACGCGAAAAGGGTGTACCACATAGGGAGCACCGCTATCACGGGACTCCCCTGCATGAGCAAAAATTGCGAGCGCTGAGGCGGCTTCAACCATGGCATGCTGCTCTTCGGAGAGATACGAGCATTGTTCCAAGACCTCATCTCTCAACCGAACTTCCGTGGGATAAAGATGTGTGACTGGATCGATTTTTTCTCTTTGTACGGGAAGAAACACTGGTCTTTTAAAAAGTCTAATCTGTTGGTAACATTCCCTCGTAAATTGCCTATACCGTTCTACCGGGGATAGCGGCTCGGTTTGATGAGCCTCACGAGTATTGATCATATGTAATCCTATAGGATACTACTTTCGGGGCCTTAAATCAATCCGGAAGCTAATTGAGATGAATGTCTTTTATTTTCAATTGTAGCCTTTTATTGCCATTCCACCTGTCCAGATCAATACTATAGGCAATGGCAGCCTCGGCTCCGGGTTGTAACTGGCCGTAAAGAGCTCCAAAGTTAAATGCAATGGCATCAAACGTGAGACGTGAGACGTGAGACGTGAGACGTAATTTCAGATGCTTTCCGTCCTTGCCGACCAATCGAATGACCTTGATGGTTACGTTTCGGGTGGCAAAAACCGGTTCCGGATTGCCAAAACCAAACGGAGCAAATGCTTGGATACTCTCCCACAACGCCTCTGAAACGGCATCAAGAGGAATCTCCGCGTCTATTCGGAGTTTTCTGGTAAGCTTTTCCTCATCAAGCGCTTCTTCCGCAAGTTTTTCCAGGCGGCTCTGAAGTTTTTTTAGGTTTTTTGTTTCAACGGTAAATCCCGCAGCCATGGGGTGGCCGCCGACGTCAACGAGAATATCGCTGCAGCTTCTGATTGCCTCAACGATATTAAAACCGGCGACTGACCGTGCAGATGCTTTTGAATATCCGTCGCCAACGGAAACAACGATGGCCGGTCGGTAAAACTGTTCAACGAGCCTCCCCGCAACAAGTCCGATGACGCCCTGATTGTATGAGGCATGTGCAACAAAAATAAGTTTTTTTGAACTTTTTGGAACCAAATCGAGAGCATGAACGACCGTATCTTCGGTAAGTTTCTGGCGCTCTCTATTGGTCAGTCCCAGCTTTTGCGCAAGGAGGCTCGCTTTATCTGACCGTTTGGTGCACAGAAGCCGGAGAGCGTCCAGCGCGTGCTCGAGCCTGCCCATGGCGTTGAGGCGGGGTGCGATCATATGCGACACGTCGTATGTTCCTAACTCTCCCTTGGCGAGCCCCGCATCGACAATGAGCGCAAAAAGTCCAACGCGCTTGGTCTGGTTTAATGATATAAGACCGTATTTGGCAATGGACCGGTTCGCGCCAACCAAAGGAACCATATCGGCGATCGTCCCGATGGCCGCCAAAGCGGTGTCGGGCTTACCAAATTCTTTGGCAAGGAACCACGAAACTCCCGCTCCGGAAAGCTGCGTCGTGTGAACTATGGTGCAATCCGGCAATGCTTCCGGTTTAACGTGGTGATCCGTTACAATAACATCAATCCCCATTTTTTTTGCATACGCGACCTTTTCCTTTGCCGTAATGCCGTGATCAACGGTGATAATGAGCGAGGGATCGAACTCCTCCCGGACGGCATCGATGCCTTTCGTAGAAAGCCCATACCCTTCCTCAACTCTGTGAGGAATATACGGCATCACGTGCGCACCGAGACCGTAGAGCGTTTCCCACATAATCGCCCCTGCAGTAATACCGTCGGCATCGTAGTCTGCGTAGACCACAATGGACTCTTTATTCTTAATGGCTTTTTTTAGCCGCGTTACTGCACTCATTAATGCACGCGGTTCAATCCCAACATCGTCAGCATTTAACGTAAAGGGGTCATGAGGATGCAAAAATTCATCAATTTCTTTTTTGGTCGCGAGTCCCCTATTTTTGAGAATGAGAGAAATGATATCGTTGCCTTTCCCTAAAATTTCCCATTTCTTCATAGGGCTTATGATATCATACGACTGGTATGACCATCCCAAAACAAGCCCAACACATAATTGATTCCCTAAAAAAAGCTGGGTTTGAGGTCTATGCTGTCGGCGGCTCGGTCCGGGATCTTCTTATGGACCGATCAACCAAACATTGGGACTTCACAACCAATGCGACACCTGAAGACATCCTGAAAGTATTCCCTGAGAGTTTCTACGATAATCAATTCGGGACTGTCGGAATAAAAATTAAAAATAGCAAAGGTGAAACAACCGATGTATATGAGGTTACGACCTATCGGAGTGAACACGGCTATTCTGATCACAGACACCCGGACAAAATTATCTGGGGACAAACTCTCGAAGAAGACCTCAGCCGCCGCGACTTTACCATCAATGCCATAGCATTTGATGGAAGAGAGCTCGTTGATCCTTACAAAGGACAGGAAGACATAAAAAAGCAAGTAATTAAGGCGGTGGGAGAAGCAGGCACCCGATTTAAAGAGGATGCTCTCCGCATGATACGTGCCATACGGATTGCCGCGGAGCTCGGATTCATGATCGATAAATCAACACTGGCGGCAATACAAACTAATGCAGGAACGCTTACAAAAATCTCTGCCGAGAGAATCCGTGATGAGCTTCTGAAGCTCCTCACCTCCCCTCATGCGGCAGACGGGATTTTAGTCTTAAAAAACGCAAAACTTCTCCATTACATTCTTCCCGAGCTTGAACCGGCATTTGATACTCCGCAAAAAAGCCCCAAAAGGCATCACATCTACGACGTTGGAACCCATTCAATTTTAGCTCTGAAAAATTGCAAATCCGATGATCCTCTCGTTCGTTTTGCTACCCTCCTTCACGACATCGGAAAACCAAAAACATTTAAAAAAGACTCTTCGGGGCTTATTACGTTTTATAACCACGAGGTGGTTGGCGCACGAATCGTTAAAAATATTGCCCAACGATTACGATTATCGAAACACGATTCCGAACGATTGTTTCTCCTCGTCCGATGGCATCAGTTTACGGTAGATGAACGTCAAACCGATAGCGCAATTCGGCGCTTTATCCGAAGAGTCGGAAAAGACAATCTCAATGATATGCTTACACTTCGGATCGGTGACCGTTTGGGCGGAGGTGCATGGGAAACGTCCTGGAGACTGGAACTTTTTAAAAAACGCCTTGAGGAAGTGCAAAAACAACCCTTCACAGTCAGTGATCTCAAAATTGACGGACACGATGTTATGAAGGAGTTCAGTATCAAGCCCGGTCCTCTTGTTGGAAAAATCCTCAATCAAATATTTAGCGAAGTTGAATCCGGTTCGCTCGTAAACGATCGCGAAACATTATTAAAACGAATAAGGGAACTTAAGCTCACGGGTGATTCTCGTTAACCTGCAATTTGCATGTACAATTTTCATTGAAGATTTCCAATAAAAAATTATTTTTTCCTCCGTTCCCACCGGTCCCATAAAATAAGAAGCGGAGTGGCGACAAAAGGAGAAGAATAAGTCCCCGAGGTGGTACCGATAAGAAGGGCGATGATAAACCAGCGTACCGTTACGCCGCCCATAAGCGCCAAAGCCAAAAGCATGAATATAAGTGCGAGCGAATTGGTGAGGGAGCGATTGAGGGTTTCGTTGAGGGCAATATCGGAAAGTTCCTCAAGCGATCCGCGGGTCCCTTTTCTGAGATATTCCCGGATACGATCGAAGATAATAATCGTATCATGAACGGAAAAGCTCATCGTGGTCAAAAATGCGGTAACGAAAAGCGTATCAACCTCTACTGCCCATATGCGCCCCAAGAGCGAGAATGCGCTAAGCACAACCAATAAATCATGAAAAAGCGCAAGTACCGCGCAGACGCCAAACTTCACATTTCTAAATGCATAGGCGACGTAGAGAAGAATGGCAACGATAGCAAAAATCGCCGCAATCACGGCTTTTTGCAGTAGCTCAGTTCCCAAAATAGGTCCGACGGTTTCATTGCGCACGACCCGGTTCGTGCCGATACCCTGGGAGAGGTCTTTCTGCAACTGATCCAGCGTCTGTTGCTCGATGGGTTTAAACCGGAAAACATACGTTTGAGGATTTGAGGCTTGTATGGAGTCTACTGGAAACTTCTCTTTTCGAACGACACGGTTAAGTTCTTCCACCGATACGTTGCTGTCAAAGCGAACCTCAAGTATTGTGCCGCCGGTAAAATCTATGGAAGGAACGAGTCCGAAACGAATCAGGGAAAAAATCCCCGGTATGAGCACCAAGCTTGAAAGCAAAAAGTAGAGCCAGATGTATTTTGAAAATCGAATCATATCTGCTTCTCCCTATAGAACACGCGGATAAACGTCCGTGTTACGACTATGCCGGTAAACAAACTCACGAGTACCCCAATAAGAAGTGTCACGGCAAATCCCCTCACCAAACCCGAACTTGGAAGAAATTGCCAGTTGCCGGGATTAAACAGAATAATGCTCGTAATAATGGTTGTAACGTTTGCATCGCGGATACTTTCCCACGCTTTCCCAAACGCTTCTTCGATTGCGATAGCCCACGGTTTCCCCTTGCGCTTTTCCTCCCGATAGCGTTCAAAAATAAGGATATTGGCATCAACCGCCATGCCCATGGACAGAATAAATCCGGCGATACCGGGTAGCGTTAGGGTAATGGGTATCCAACGAAATATTGCAAACGTAGTAATCCCATAGACCACGAGTGCCGCGTCGGCAATAAGCCCAAGCCAACCGTATTGAAAAATCATGAATGCCGCCACAAGCGTAAGCCCAATTGTGCCTGCGTTTATACTTCTTGCAACGGACTCTCCCCCGAGCGTTGCACCAATCGTCCGCTTTTCAACGATCGATACCGGTACCGGTAGTGCGCCGGCATTGAGCTGAAGCGCCAGCGTTTTTGCCGATTCTCTGGTATATTGGCCGGTGATAACCGCCGAGCCGCCGGTAATGGGAGTCTGCACCGTCGGCGCCGTAAGGAGACTATTGTCAAGGAAGATGGCGAGCTGCTTTCCCACCAGTCGTGTCGTGATGTCTGCAAATTTCTTCGACCCATCTGATGTGAACTCTATGCCGACCTCCGGCGCGCCGGTGGTAGAGTTAAAGGCGAGCTGTGCACGCTTCAAATCGCTGCCGGTGAGTCCAACGGATTTCGTCATTGCCAGGAGCTCTCTGGTGGTAGTAACTGCGCTCAGAGAGGCGGTTGGCACAGTAAATTCACGGAATTCAAGTTTTGCCGTTTGACCAATGAGCTTGGTTGCCTCGTCAACATTGGTGAGTCCCGGAAGTTCGACGATGATTCGGTAATGATTCTCCGATCGAGACGACTGCACCACGGGCTCGCTCACACCAAAAAGATTTACGCGGCGCTCAATAATTTCTCTTGCGGAATCGAGGGCAGAAGTCCGGTCCGCCTCCCTAATCCCCGACATGTCCGCTTCAAGCGTTACGTAGATGCCGCCGGAAAGATCAAGGCCGAGACGCGTCTTAAATTCTTTTGCGATAGGAATTCCCCAAGGCCGGAGGTTAATAACCGGAGGAGAGAGCGTTCGACCAAATGCACGATAATTTTCGGGGATATCAATGAGTACAAAGGCTATAATCAGTACAACCAGAAGGATAAAAATGCGCCGCGTACGAACCATGGGTTTATTGTATATTAGGCTTTCGGTAATGCAAGAGGAAGCTGGGTAGCATTTTGGAATGTATAGGTAATTTTTCCTTTTCTCGAGTCCGGCGTAACGGAAACGACATCTCCGGGTTTTACGACAATATCTCGGACAAACTTCGAAGGAATGACAACGGCCAAACTGTGTCCGGTACGGAGCACTTTTTGCTTCATGTTAATCAAGAAGCTCCTCTTCATCGCCGATGACCATAACTCTTGATCCTCCAAGTATAGAGAGCACAAACGGATCGCGTCTGCGTTTACGGAACGCGAATTCCTCCTCGCTCATCACCGTATAGTTGAGTTCAGTCTCTCGTCTCACTTCCTCTGCTTTTACGAGCTGCGCGAGTTCTGGAAGGACAACGTTCCCCACAACCAAAAGCTCTACGTCGGTACTCGCGCGTTTGGGTAGATGCCGTAAAAACCTGCCGGATATCATGGCAAACTTTATTTTGCCGAGTTTGGCTTTGTGCTTGAGGATGTCGGCACTCAAACCGGATGTTTTCCCAATTAATGTCAAAAGTTCATAGTAGAGAGGGTAATCTCTCCGAAAACTATAAAATAGACGGTTGGCCCGCTGCTCTTTGGTGACCATGCCGGCCTTTTCCATATGCGCAAGCTCGCGCCGAACGGCATTAATTTCTTCACCAACCTTCCGCACTATATCTCGAACATGGAATATGGTACCCGGATGAGTAAAAAACAACGTCAGCATTTTCACCCGTACGCGGGAGATAATAAGATCTTCAAGAAACATACCCAATAACCCTTTCTCGGGCAGGAGTCTCTTAGTAGTTTACTGGCGTACCGATCGGCAGAAGTTCGAACCAGAGTTGACCCCGATCGAAACTGACTTCACGGCCAGCCGCATCATAAAACTTTGTCCGGGAACTTAGATCAGGCTTTTTCCACGTCACCTTTGTCGCCTTGCCATCTTCAAATACGAGCCCGTCTCCCGTCCCAGTGGTGGTATAGAACAGATGGCCCTTGGAGTCAAGAGGGCCGATCTCTTTCGCCCATTGAATAATGACTGCTTTTGCTGAAATGGCCTGCTTGTTCTCAAGATCAATTTGCGCCACCCCTCCATTGGTGCGGCGATAGGTGTTCGTTGTTTTATCATAATCCCAACGAACGCCATACTCCGCCTCATACCCTTTCCATGCAACGAAACTTGCGGAGAATGAAGCAGACCGGTCATTGAGTCCTGCATCGTCTTTGAATTTCCAGGCAACAAAATTTTTATTCCACGCAACCCCCTTCGCATCAACGTTGGTCCATCCCCGCTCCGCAGCAATTTTATAAAGTTTATCCGTCACGCAGACCATCGTATGCTCCGTCGCCACTGGACGATCAAGGCGATCATAATTTCTGTAACATGTCGGGAACGATATGCCGAACTGATCCATGTCTTTTATGCGGTATTGCTGTATCTGACAAAGCGCTTTGGCCCGTTCATCAACGGTGTCGTCGTTACAATTGCCTGCGCCGCCCACGTGATTATAGAGGGCATCGTATTCAAGAACCCACGGTAAAAAGTAGGATCGGGCGCTGCGCACCGGAGCAAGGTTTGTGCTCGCTGCCACGCCGCAGTAAAAGACTCCCATAAACCGGGCAATCCCCCCCTCAGCGACCGCCTCATAAACTACGTCTGCACTGCTCAGACCCGATTGCGGACGGGCCTCCACATGATTTTCTATCATGACGGCAAGAGGTCGTCTGGTTTCCCAGATTTTTCGTTCATCAGCCGTATAGAGCTTCCCGTTAATCGGACATGCCTCTGTTTTCGGCGCATTCGGATCTATGACAAAACGGCCCTGTGTGCCATTGGGAATCGGCGCGGTAACTCTCCCCGGTAAAAATCTGCCTGCGTAACTAAATCCAGCAAATGACAAACCCGTCACAAAAAGATAAATCGCAAGCCCTATGATGCCATACATGAGAAGCTGTTCTTTTTTCATATGGGTCGAGCTATACTTATTGCCCGTTCCTCTTCTTTTGAAAGCTCAAAATCTTTTCCCTTGCCACCCTGTACTTGTTTAACATACCACCTATGACCTGTCCGAGCAAATAATGATGTCATGACAAATCCATTCCCTTCGCCGTCGAGGATCGCCATCGCAAAGCTCTGGCTTCCTCCTGTATCATGAAACGGGTTAAACCGTACGACTCCCATCCGCTGAATGTGTCTCCGGCCATCCACGATCACCTGCTGGAGCGTTTGATGAATCGCCGTGATCTGCTTTTGAGCAGCCGTGTGAGACGAGAGAATGCGCTCGAGAATATCTTTGAGCCCGCTCTTGGTTATGCCGCTGCTTAAGCGATTATAATGACCCACAGCCCGGATAACCATAACCGACAGTATGGCCATCCAGACGATAACAACGATCAAAAGTACTGTGAGAATACGTGCATCCATTGAACACCATTCGTACCCATCATCTTACGATTCCTCTTGTCGCCTTGTCAATGCGTGAAACACCGTACGTCGTTGAGGCCGGGTGAAGTTGACAAGGCTAGCGCGCCTGTGCTACGCTCACCCTCACTGAGGCTACGTATGCCTGCGAAAACGAAAAGGCAAAAACTGCTCGCAGAAAAACACCGGCAATTTACCGCGAGTGTGCCGTCGTTTTCTATTTCGGCAGTTTCCCTCGCACGACCGGCCGCCTCTTCGGTTCAAAATAGCCGCGTTGGGGAAGAATCGTACCCGCAAACAATGCAATTTGCCCTCCACCGCAAAGACATGGTTCGAACTATTGTCCTGGGGCTTGCGACGGTCGCCGTGGAGTTCGGAATCTATTGGTATAGTCTAATAAAACGGTAACGTTTTCCCTCTGCCTAAAACATTACTTTTTTGAGAGGAGGTGAAATAACGATATGGCTCAGATGTATTGCGTCAAGTGTCGAGCAAAGCGCGACGATCCAAAAGCTACAAAAATCACCATGAAGAATGGTAAACCGGCTCTCAAAGGCAAATGTCCGGTTTGTGGAACAGGTATGTTCAAAATCGGCGGATAAGAGTTATTCTCGTGGAAATATGACAATCCCCTCCTTTTTTCTGGTGAGGGGATTGTCATATTTGGATCATGGAAACTCCGACTAACCGGAAGATAGGTTATTGTTGTGTCGAACGATACTGCAGGGATTCCGCAACATGAGCAAGCTCGGTATTTTTGGCCGCATCCAAGTCTGCAATGGTTCGGGCAACCTTAATCACCCGATAATATCCTCTGGCAGATAATCCAAACCGCAACGTCGCCTGCCGAAGAAACGTAAGGACTTCCCCGGATAATTGGCAAAACTCCTTGACCATCCGCGTGGACATCTCCGCATTCGAGGCAATGCCCATTTTGCGGAATCGCCCTAGCTGCAGATTCCGTGCCGCCTGGACTCTCTTTTGAATAACCCGAGAGCTCTCGGACTGAAAGTTTTGCGTCAGTTTTTCTACGCGGACAGCCGGGACAGAAACATGGAGATCAATTCGGTCAATGATTGGACCTGAAATGCGATTTTTATACCGTGCAATCGCGCCAGGCATACAAATACACCGTTTCATCTCACTTCCGAAATTGCCGCATGGGCAGGGGTTGGAAGCGCCTATGAGCATAAATTTTGCCGGGTAACGCACGGTCCCGGCAGCGCGGGAAATTGACACGATGCCATCTTCAATCGGCTGGCGTAATGCTTCAAGCACGTGACGCGGAAACTCCGGAAACTCGTCCAAAAATAAAATACCCCTGTGGGCAAGAGAAATTTCCCCTGGCATCGGGTGCGTTCCGCCGCCGATGAGTCCGATGCGAGACGTCGTATGGTGAGGAGCACGAAACGGCCTTTTTTTCACGACCGACTCTCCGATGGGTAAATTCCCCGTAACGGAATAAATTTTCGTCACCTCCAACGCCTCCTCCTCGGTAAGGTTCGGAAGAATCGAAGGAAGTGCGCGCGCAAGCATCGTCTTGCCGGCGCCCGGCGGACCGAAAAGAAATACGTTGTGTCCGCCGGCAGCAGCAATCTCAAGTGCGCGCTTCACGTGTTCCTGTCCCTGAATATCAGAAAAATCAAATTCTGACTCGGGGAGTTTTTTGATATCGGTAAACGGAAGAAATGGCTGAGGTTTGAGCTTTTCATCGCCTTTGAGATGAAGGAAAAGTGCAAGAAGCGAACTCACGGGAATAATAGCAACGCCCCCCAAGATAGCGGCTTCCCTGGCATCGATGGAGGGAAGAAAAATGTTAGCAAATCCAGCTTGTTTTGCATACATGGTCACCGGCAAGACGCCATTGGTATGCCGGAGGCTTCCATCAAGCGAAAGCTCACCGATAAATATTGAGCGATCATCTTTCATCACGAGTTGTCCCGAAGCGATGAGAATGCCCAGGGCAATAGGCAAATCATACGATGGTCCGATCTTGGGAAGGTCGGCAGGAGCCAGATTAACCGTAATGCGCTTGGCGGGAAATTCTGCACCACTGTTTTTAATTGCAGAACGAACGCGTTCTTTACTTTCCTCCACTGCTTTATCGGGAAGACCCACGATAGAAAACGTCGGCAGGCCCATGCTGGCAATATCAACTTCTACCGTAACCGGCACCGCGTCAAGCCCGACGATCGCGCCGGAAAAAATTTTTGCGAGCATTATTCTCACGATAGAGGAAATGTGACTCCCTGACAAGCAGGGGGAGAACTAGCGTACTAGACGCAAAAAATCTTCTCCTCTCCGCGCTCCAGCTCGGTAACGGGGAATATAAAAAAGTCGACTTTGATATTGGAAGGAACCAGGCAGAGTCGTCACCGCTCCAATAAACCCCGCAGCCTTTACTGCGGCAACGACGGTTGTATCAAAAAATCCATATGGATAGGCAAACCAATTCACCACATATCCGACATGTGACTCTAATACGCGCTTGCTTTCAACAATTTCATCTACGAGCGCCGAGCGGGAAAGTTTCGTGAGCGCCGGATGGCGTACTGAATGAGCACCGAAAACAACATACGGCGATCTTGCCATCTCTTCTATTTGGCTCCACGTCATATAATTGCCTCCTCCGATAAGCCCGGTTGGAATAAACGACACTGCCTTCATGCGGTATTTTTTTATAAGCGGGTAAGCATTTTCATAAAAATCGGCATAGCCGTCATCAAAGGTTATGATGACGGGCTTTGGCGGAAGCGCAATTTTTCCACTCATTGCCGCAGCAAGCTCGTCAAACGTGATGGTTGTGTACCCATTTGCAGAAAGCGCGGCAAGTTGCGCATCAAGTATAGGAGGCGGTGTGGAGAGAGTGACGCGTCCTGGGTCTTGCGGCGAAGCAATTTCAACGTAGTGATATAACAGAACCGGAATTTTGTACGCCGACTCTCCGGCAACTATCGGCGGCAGTGTGAGCGACGTGGGGGTAGGCGTGGGTGTTGGCGTGGACGCGGGTGTCGGAGAATTGGCTGACAATTTGACTGGGCCCCGAGCAGAAGATTGGTACGGAGAGACAGAAAACCTCCCCATAAGTTGGTTTGGCACAAGATTCGCGCGAAGAAATCCCACAAACGCAGCGAGAAACGCTGTCATTGCAAGAAACTGTAATCTCATAGCTCTAAACTACTGAATTTTTTACTTTCTCTCCATCGATATTAGAGAAAAAATCGTCGTTTTACAAGACGAGAGCTATCTGATAGAATACACTTTGTACCTTGGAATCCGGATTCTCACCCGAACAAATTTCCCTGAGGAAATTTGCGCGGGAGGAAAGTCCAGACAGCAGAATGCAGGGGACTTGGCGTAAGCCATGTACCGTAAGGTCGGGTGTCCTGAGGTTGAAAAACCAAAGGAACGATGCCGGAACTGACCGGCTGAGAGAGCCACAGAGACGATCACAATCCTGTAGCCTGACGGCTATGGAGCGTGCATGAAACGTTGGCAATCCCACCCGCTGCAACCGATGAAGCGTTAGCGCAGTCCGCCGAAGCCTCGCGCGAAGGCGGACGACGACACGATGCATTCCGTGGTTCCAAAAGGAAACTAACCCAAATGTGCGGGCACAAGAGAAATGAGAGTCTAGAAACAGAATCTGGCTTACGAGATTCCAAGGTACCATTAAAAAGAGCGTAATCCCCGATTATAAGGCCAAATGAAGCGAAAGGAGAACAGGCTGCGAAACGGTTTATTCGTTTCCCCTCGCACTACCGGATTTTTGGATGAGAAATTCATTGAGAAGGATCTGAAGAACTAACAAAAGTGGTATTGCCAAAATCGCCCCAATGACTCCGGCCAACCGTCCTCCGATCATAACAGATAAAATAGTAACGAGCGGAGAAAATCCGATTGTTCGCTTCATAACCAGCGGGACTAAAAGATTATTCTCCGTTTGCTGGATGATGAAGTAAAGTGCCGCAACGATAAGCGCTAAAAACGGAGAAATCGTAAGAGCCACCAGGATAGCCGGTATCGCTGAAACGATCGGGCCGATGGTCGGCACAATTTCCAAAACTCCTGCGATAATGGCGAGCGGCAAGGCAAAGTCCACACGAAGAACGGTGAGTCCTATATAAGAGAAAACGCCAATGCTAAACATCAGGAGAAGTTCTCCTCGTACCCACTTCCCGAGCCGTCTTTCAATTGCCCGGAGTACCGTAACAGTTTTTTTAGTCATCGACTCCCCCACAAGTGGTATGAGCACTTGCTCTGCCCGCGGCCGTTCAAGCAGGAAATAGAACGTAAAGACAAGGGTTGTGAGGGTAGCAATAATATTAGAAAATATTCCAACCGTAACGCCGACGATATTTTCACTAATCGGAGCTATTTGCTTTGTGAGTGTCGAAACGTCGATATTCCAATACGGCAGAACGCGTGCGGCAAACGTCGGCAAATCCGTAATAAGTTTGGTCGATTGTGATACGAGAAGCGGTATAGTGCCGGCAAGTGACACGCCAAAAAGACCAAAGACCACAATATACACGATCAAAATACTCACCACACGGGGGATGCGTATTCGTTCGAGCATAACAACCAACGGATGAATCGCGGTCATGAGAAGAAACGCAACAAAAAGGAGAAAAAGAATATCCCGGATTTGAATAAGTGCCCAGATCCCTGCCAACAGAGCAAGCGCAAAAAGGATCGTACGATAAGAGAATTCAATCTTGGTCATGGGTATGGTCAGTATACCATGCAGCGACCATAGCCGTCACGGCGCTTTTGTATGGGTTTTTTGTAACGTCAAACCAGTGAATCTGTTTTCTCTTTTTAAACCACGTCATCTGTCTTTTGGCGTATGCTCCTTCCGCCATTGCCCAGCGCATTTTTGCATCCCCCTCAGATAGTATACCATCAAGAAACGAACGGATTTCCGTTATACCGAGAGCGCTCGCAGAGGGATATCGCTGAGCCTCCTCGATGGCCCCATGCTCCCATCGATATGCCACCCGACGTTGAATTTTTTGGGCAAGTTTACCAATCGGCATCGTTAGTCCTATCCACAGCGCATCAAACTCACTACCTTTTTGTTCTTTTGGATTTCCGTGTTGCCTCTTCCACAACGCTACTTCTGTCGCCCGGATGAGTCTTCGGGGATTATGGCGATCTGACTGGTTCATGCGTTGCCATTTCATTGGATCGAGTTTCCTGAGTTTTTTCTGCAGTTGAGTTAGCGACAAACGCTCTAGTTTGTTACGAATGTCCCGGCTGGGGGGGACATGTATGGTCTCAAAGGGTTGTACAACCGCATCAATATAGAGTCCGGTCCCTCCTACAATAATAGGAAGTCTCCCCCGTTTCTCAATATCCAAAATAATCGGCAGAACTCGTTTTTGGTATTGGGAAACACTAAAATTTTTACCAACATCGACGATGTCATACATCCAAACTCCGGAAACATCTTTACCGGTAATAACATCGAGTCCTTTGTAAATTTGCCTTGAATCAGCGCTTATGAGTTCTCCATGAAAGCGTTTTGCAAGGAACGCCGCAAGTGCGGTTTTGCCGGTCGCGGTGGGGCCGCAGATAATAAGGAGTTTATGCATACGTACCAAGACGAAGGTTGGTTTTATTGATGAGATCTTCGAGAGTTTGCCAGCGTCGTTTTTTTTCAACGAATGGCACTTCGTCTTTATAGACTTTGTGCGCCGCAGTCATCGGTCGATCAGAGTAAATTGAGATGTATGCTTTAGAAAAACCAACTTTTTTTGCTAGATCTAGCGTGGACAAAAATTGTTGTTCTGTTTCACCACAAAAACCAACAATGATATCCGTACTTATCGTAACATCCGGGATGTGTTCCCGAAGTTTTTTTATGAGAGTTAAATATTCCTCTCTGGAGTACCATCTATTCATGCGCTTGAGTACTTCATTATCCCCTGATTGCACCGGCAAATGGATGTGTCGGGAAATTTTAGGATTCTCTTTAATGACTTCTATAAGTTCGTCAGAAAAATCCCAGGGATTACTGGAGATAAAATCAATAAGTTGGATGCCGGAGATTCCAGAAATTTTTGAAAGGAGAGGTGGAAATAATGTCGGAATTCTTAACCGACCAAGGTGTTTTACATACACCGGCTTAATATCTTTATTTCTTAAATCGGATCCGTATGAGTTCACATTTTGCCCAACCAACGTCACATGGACAATCCCTTTTGTCACAAGCTCCTTGCACTCCGCAATAATATCTTCAAAGGGTCTACTCACTTCTCTTCCGCGAGTAAACGGTACCACACAAAACGTGCAAAAATTATTACATCCGTTGGTAATCGGAACCCAGGCGTGGTGCGGATCAGTTCTGATCGGCGCAAAATCAAAGCCGACTTCTTCAATCGGCAAAAATTCATCGACTGCTGGCATTTTTTTCTTGAGGCTGGCCATCATTTTTCCGGTTTTTTCTCGGGCGGCCATGCCGACCATGCAGCCGGTCACAACAATTTTAAGATTTCTGCCCTTCTTTTTTTCTTCTGATAAATTGTGTACTAATCCGTACACGCGATTTTCTGCCGATTCCCGAATCATGCACGTATTAATTACCACGTCACTAGCTTCATCAATTGAAGATGCAGGAGTGAATCCACGCGCTTCGTAGTATGCTGCCACCCGTTCACTATCCGCCTCATTGGCCGCACAGCCGAAGGTTTTAATGAAGTATTTCATTCTTTGTTCACAAATTATAAATCTTTCCTAAAAAATTGCTATAATCGGCTGAGTTATGATGTCATTTATTCTTTCCTTGGTGGCATTAGTTAGCCTTGGTACTGCCTGGTTTTTCGCCGCCCGATCTTCAAGAGAGATGGATCCGTTAAGTTCTTCTTTTGCATTTCAAGCTGTTGGTATCCCATTTTTTCTCTTGTTTCTCCCGTTTATTAATGTTCAATTTAATCAAGATATTATTTTGCCGATTTTTCTAATTGGCATTTTTGAAACGTTTGTCATGTTAGCTTTGTTTTATGCCATGAAGATTGGGGATATTGGCGTCGTTTTGCCAATAACAGACGGATACACAATAATTACCGTTTTGCTTAGTTTTCTGTTTCTCAATGAAATACCAACAGTTTTTGAGTTAACAGGTGTCCTCTTGTTAATGACTGGAATTTTTCTGGTTTCTACCAGCATTAACAAAACAGATATAAAAGGATTTTTAAATCTACGCAAAGGCGTTGTTCCAGCTTTACTTGTCGCAATTGGAACAGGAGTCTATTTCTTTCTTGTTGGCTCTGTGGCTAAAGGTGGTGCCTGGTTTGAGATTGCCTTAGGTATTAGAGTTTCTATCTCTCTAACAGCACTGGCCATTATTTTGCTCAAAAGCATAAACCTTAAGAAAATGTCTAAAGGGATTGTTTGGAAATTGATTCTCCCTGGCGCGTTTTTGGACGTTGTTGGTTTTTCTTTCTATAACATGGCTATCGCCCAGGCCGGAGTTTCTTATTCCACTGCTATGATTTCTGCTCAGTCACTTATTTCCGTTCTTCTTGGTGCCATTGTTATCAAAGAAAAAGTCTATCGCCAGCAGTGGATCGGGATATTTATCTCCCTTTTCGGGTTATTATTATTGCAGGTGAGAAGTTAAACAAAGCAAATTACGATCAAAAAAAATTAACCCCGGAGTATAAACTTCTCAATTATCGTTGCAACGCCGTCTTCGTCAACTGAGGGGGCGATGAAATCGGCGATTGCTTTGAGTTCCGGTACGGCGTTGCCCATGGCAATTTTGAGCCCTGAGGCCATCAGAAGGGGAAAATCGTTGTAACTGTCGCCGACGCCGATTATCTCTTCTTTTTTGATTCCCAAAATTTTTGCGATTTCTACGATGCCATGAAGTTTTGTCGCCTGATCACTCGTGACTTCAAGCGAGAACATATTTGCATCTTTCCATGAAATCATTTTATGCGCTTCTATGCCCGCGATTTTCCGAAGCTCCAGAATGATGAGGTCAGCAAGCTTCTCCGGAACTTTGGGAAGGTAGATGCTAAAAATCGTTTCCGGAAGGTTTGCAAGTCCGTGCTCTATGTCGCTTTTTCCATCAAAAAAAAGAATCTCGTTTTTGTGTTTCTCAACCACCGAAAGAATTTTTGGAATCGCTTCCTTTGGCAATGGGAATTCTTTGACTATCTCGTTCTTTTCCGGATCGTAGATCTGGACGCCGTTATTAAATATACATGGACCTGAAAGTTTTAGGTGGTCGAGGATTGGTTTTGCTACAAACAGCGGCCTGCCCGTAGCGATACTGACGTGGATTTTGCTTTTTGCTGCCGCGATTGCACGGGTTACGCGCGGAGTCGGCAGTTCTTCGGAACTTTGAGGAACGACGGTTCCGTCCAGATCGAGAATAAGGGCTTTATACTTCATCTATTCTTTCCCGACAATCACCTGGACGTCATACGAGGAACCGGAAGACAGGTCAGCGGCAACCGTTCCTACGGTGTAACTGTTAGCAAGGTCAGCCTTAAGATTGGCGAGAGCACCCTGCATGGCAGATTTGCCGTGGAGCTCTGTTTTATCGTATGTATAATTATCGGTATTGCCTACATTTCCCACTTTGTATCCCTTTTCTTCAAGAAAACTTTTCATTTTTACTGCTGCACCGGGGGTTCCTCCGCCATTGAGCACCTGGATGGTAAATGATGTTTTATCTATCGCCTCCGTGGCGGGGGTTGGCGTGGGCGTGGGAGCGGGGGTTGGCGTGGGAGTGGGTTTAGTGATAAACGAAGAAATGCCTTTCGTACCTTTTACCGCAAAAATAAGCCCCCCTCCGACAACCAATGCCACAATGATGACAATAAGGGCCCACGCGAAGATATTTTTGCCAGAACCATTTTTGTCAAAGGTAATCTCTGACGGCACCTGCGAGGATCCCTTCTGAAAAAGCTCTTCGACGATTTCCTTATTTGTATTGGTCTCCTCTGGTTTCTCTTCCTGAAGATTTTTTTCTTGAGGCATAGACGCAGGAGAAGTAACCTCTAGCTCACTCGCTGCGCGTTCAATCTCTTCGGCATCTTTTTTAATGGTCTCTAAAGCTTCTTCTTTTTGTGGCTCTTCAACAACTTCAACAACTTCCGTTACAAAACGGGCATTTTCTCCCATCGGCTCCGCTTTCTGCGCTTCGGCGCTCCCCTTTTCTCCTGTCTGAACTGTTTTTCTCCTGTGTACCGCCATAGGTGTGTATCTAGTCTACACGAAATCATTATTCTGTCAATCGCTTAGCTACTCGCACTCGTATAAAAACGAAGGGAAAACTTCCAAAATTTTCGGGAAAGATAAAATAATCCTGCAGTAACCGCCAGAAGGAAGAAGGTATCCATAGGGGACGCCTTTTGAAAAAGCACGCCGACCGGCGTAATAATAATGAGCGTTATGGGGAACAGAAATACAAAAATATAGCTCCCAAGCTGTTGGAGCATTTCGCGTGGATACCGCGCCATTCCAGTCACAGAATACATAAACTCGGTCAGGTTAGACAATCTGGTAAACCAAATGGTAAGCGTAGATACCACAAACCAAATCGTGTACTGCAGAAAAATACCGACAAAAAATAACACCGCAAAAGCCGATAAATTGCCTGCCGAAGGGTGAAAATTGAGAGGCTTAAATAACATGATAAACAATATGACGCCAATAACTATGCGGACAAGTCGGGTATAATTAACCTCCCACAAACTGATGGAAAACTGTGAGTCAACCGGTAAAAGGAGAATTCTGTCGAGCTGTCCAAAATGGGTTATCTGACTCAGACGTTCAAAATTCGGAGACAGGAAGGTATGAAATATTCCTGTCAATACCGTGTAAACGGCAGTCAGAAGCAAAATCTCCTCCCTCTTCCATCCGAAAACAGTCGGCGTTCTGCTTGTAAGAAGTACAATAGAAAATACGCTAAAGAGTCCCCAGGCCAGGGCTGAAAGCAAGCTATTGACGAAATTGCTCCGATAGACCACGAGCCGGGAAAAATTCAACCTCAAAAGAACTTTATAAATATTTACATAATGTTTCATAGGCCGTCAGCGTCCAACTCCGGTAAATACACGGACGCCTTTCCCCCAAAGGTAACGATAGAAAAGAAGAACCGCAAAAATCCATCCGAGTTGTACGCCGATAAGCCTAAGAAGTGCAGACATCTCTAATCGTCCGGCAACGGCAAGAATTGGATAATAAAACATATAAGGAAACGGGAGAACCGATACCAAACGAGCCAGTTGGCTTGGAAACAGATCCAGCGGGATCACAAATCCTCCAAAAACGAGAATGAGAACGCCGATCAGTTCCGACAAGCCATAAAAATCGGTCGTAAAAAGGGCGGAAAGACCTAGGATCATTTTAAAACTAAATGACAAAAAATATGCCGCGATAATGACGATAATGTCTAGAACAATCTGTATGGGACTGCCTACCGGCGCTATAAGTCCCGGGTACAGTGCTAAAAATATCAAGAGAACGATGATGCCGAAGGATCCCTGCAGGATTCGGTATGGCAATTCATGAAAAAAATTCTGCCAAAAATAGGAAATAGGACGAAGCAGATGATTGGTAAGATAGCCCTCCTTTACGTCATACCAAGCAATATACTCTTCTATATGCACCATCAAGAATGCGCTTGCAATAATCAGGAGTAGATAATAAGAGGCGAAACTCGACGACGTCCATTGTCCCGGTTGCTTTGGGATATTTCCTGCTGCTCCCCGCCAAAAAAGAAGGTAGATGAGTGGATTAAGGAGTGCTATAAGAAACCAGACGACCGAACGGCTTCTATCATCGATGGCGTCTTGAAAATGAAGTAAAAAAACTTTGAGATATTTCATGGTTGCTCAAACTTTGTTCTGGGTAAAAACATCACGGACGATATCCTCTATGTCTGTTTCTTCAATATTCAAATCATCAACGGGAAATTTCTGGAGAAGTTGCGCAGCCGCCACATTCGAAGCGCTTCTCGGGACGTGCAATATTGCGCGGGGGAAATCATATGCGGTAAGTTCCCCTATTTCTCTCAGTTTATCCGGAGGGACATATTCCTCGAGAACGACTGACAGTATCTTGTGCTTTGCAAACTTCTTTACCAGACTGTCCAAACTACCATCGTAGAGAATTCTGCCGTGATCAATGATTATAACTCGCTTGGCAAGTTGTCTGACGTCTTCCATGTAATGGGAAGTTAAAAGAATGGTTGATCGGTGAACTCCATTGTATGTTTTAATAAAGTCACGCATTTTCTTCTGCATCACCACGTCCAGTCCGATCGTTGGTTCATCAAGAAATAACACCTGAGGAGAATGAATGAGAGCGGCAATAAGCTCCATTTTCATGCGTTCTCCAAGAGAGAGCTTGCGCACCTGCACGTTAACAAGTTCCCCAACTTCAAGAAGATCTATGAGCTCTCCAAGAGTCTTTTTAAACTTCTCCTCGGGCACCTCATAGATTTCCCTGTTGAGAAGGAACGTTTCCATAGCGGGTAAATCCCACCAAAGTTGATTTTTCTGTCCCATGACGAGGGAGATTTTTGTGAGGAATTCTTTTTTGCGGTCAAAGGGCGTAAAGCCAAGCACTGATACGTTGCCGCTCGTCGGATAAAGGAGACCTGAGAGACATTTGAGCGTCGTAGTTTTTCCTGCGCCATTCGGTCCGATAAACCCGACCAGTTCTCCCTCGTCTATCGTAAAGGAAATATCGTCGACTGCTCTCACCGTTTCATATTCACGACTGAATAGCGATTTAAGAGAACCAGCAAAACCTGGCGCCTTCTTATGGACTTGGTAAAATTTTCTTACATGTGAAAGATGAATGACCATACCGACTTCATTGTAGCAAAAAAGAGAAGCTCCCCGCCCGTTCGCCGATGAGGTGAACTTTCGTCTAGGAGCCTCTCCTTTTCCTTGTTCCGTTAATCGTTTTAACGGACAACTTTTTTCAAAGCCTTTCCGGCGGTAAACCCTGGGGTCTTGCGGGCGGGAATATTTATCGGAGCCCCGGTTTGTGGGTTGCGGCCAGTGCGGGACTTCCGAGATCGAACCATAAATGTCCCAAAGCCTGTCACAACCACTTTGTCGCCTTTTTTAAGCGCATCAGTTACTGCACCAAACACTGCAGCGACGGACTCGCGGGCGGCTTTTGCCGTCAGGTTTGCTTTTTTGGCAACAACTTCAACGAGATCTGCTTTTGTCATAATTTTTCTTTCACCTCCCTCCGGGCAGAAGGTTAGAACAAGAAAAAAAAATTTAGGGATTGATAGAACAATCTCTACGTGGCACTGTAGAGAATTTGGAAGATCCTGTCAAGATATCAATTTTTGGAGCCCGACTTTATGCTCTCTTTTTTGTATTAAAAAAATTTAGCGCCCTATTCCAATCTATAGCTTTCACTTGGCAACCTCAACGGCACGAAGTTCACGGATGACGGAAATTTTAATGGTACCCGGATAGGTCAGTTTCTTTTCTATTTCTTCTTTGAGCTCATGCGCCATCACGGTGGCGGCGGCATCATCAACGACCCCCGGATCAACGACGACACGCAGCTCCCGACCTGCTTGAAAGGCAAACGATTCTTTGACTCCTTTATGGGACTTCGCAATGGTTTCAAGGTCAGTCAGGCGCTTAATATACCCCTCGATATCTTCGTATCGAGCGCCCGGCCGGCTCCCGGAGATCGCATCTGCAATATAGACGAGCATGGATTCAATACTCGTAAAGGGCGTGTCCTCGTGATGTTGGGCAACACAGTCAATAACTTTCTGCGGCATGCCGTATTTTTTGAGAAGTTCCACACCAAGCTCGACATGACTCCCCTCTTTATCAGTGACGACTTTCCCGATGTCATGAAGAAGACACCCGAGACGCACAACATTGACGTCTGCCCCAATTTCGTGCGCAAGGGAAATTCCGATCTTCGTCTCTTCCAGCGTGTGAGCGATCATGTTCTGCCCGTAGGAAAATCTATACTTAAATCTGCCGAGGGTGGCTAAGACGGGTGCGGGCAGATTGTAGACACCAACCGCATGGGCAAGTTTTTGGCCTTCTTCGAACATGATCCGATCAATTTCTTTCCTGACCTGTTCCACCAACTCCTCAATCCTCGTCGGTTGCACCCTGCCGTCACGCAAAAGTCGCTCAAGCGTCACGCGGGCAACTTCACGCCGAACCGGATCAAAGCTCGAAAGACGAATAACCCCTTCTTCATCCAAGTCGACATCAACACCGGTTGCGGTTTCAAACGCCCTGATGTTTCGGCCTTCTTTGCCGATGACGCGACCCTTTACCTCCTCATCGGCAACTTTAACGACGGATACGGTATACTCAGGTACGTAATCGGTTGCTCCGTGGCGCATTGCTTCAACGAGTATTTCTTTGGCTTTAACTTCTGCTTCTTCTCTTGCCTGACTCTCAGCTTCTCTAATTTCTTTTGCGCTTTCTTCTTTAAGTTTGTCTCTGAGTTCGCCCAGGATCGCCTGTCGCGCCTCGTCTCGCGTCATATGGGCAAGTTTTTCAAGCTTTCCAATCTGCTCCAGCTTAAGCTTTTCAATGTCAGAGAGAGTATTGCTTACCCGCCCCTCATTCTCCGCTGCGTGCTTTTCCCGTTCCTCCACGGCACCCTCACGTCTGTCAAGTGCCATAAGCTTTTGCCGAGCCTCTTCTTCTGCCGCTCTGCGAAGTCGAAGCGCCTCGTCTTTAGCTTCAAGGATAATCTCTTTTACCTGCGTTTCCGCTGCCCGTATTTGTGCCGCCGCGGCTACCGCATCCTGCGCGTTCAGAGGCTTTTGTGGCTGGGGTTTGGCTTGTGGAGCGCTTACCGCCCTGGGTTGAGACTTTGCCTTCCCTGACTGCCTGCTTTGTACAAGGGTAGAAAGAGTTTTCAGTACATCAAACATAGTTACTTCAGGAGAAAACCGGGGTGAAAAGCACGCAAAGAACCGCTGTTATGCGGCGCATTCTGTAGGAAGATGTGAGATATCAGCAATGATCATAATATCCTACAATAGTTTCTTTTCACGTACGATCTTCGTCCGTGTTTTTATTATACTCCTTTTGACGTGATCTCGTCAACGACCCGGGAAATGACTTCAGAGGGAAATCCTCGCCGGCCCAGAAATCCATAAAGCTTCTTTTTTTGCTCAAGTTTTGGTAGACGAGCGAAAAGTTTGAGCTTTTTCCCAACAATAATCCTTGCCGCTTCCATCTCATCACCCGAAGATTTTTGTAGTGTTTGTTCAATGAGTTCTCTGCTAATTCCCTTCTGATAAAGCTCTCGAGCGAGGAGTGCGATTCCTTTTGGCCGAAAGCTATTGCGTTGTTCAACCCACCAAGAAGCAAATTTCGCATCGTCAATGTATCCAAGCTCCTCGACTCTCTTAACAACGTTCTCAAATATCGCCGAAGATGCAATATTCCACTTTTGGAGTTTTTTTTGGAGAAAATCAACCAATTCTTTCCTGCTTCGGGGCCGATAGGAAACAAACCGAAGCGCAGCATTAAAAAGACTCTGGTACAAATCTTTATATAACACAAGTCGGGGTGTCCGGACTCGAACCGGAGACCTCACGCACCCCATGCGTGCATTCTACCAACTGAACTACACCCCGCCTCCGGGGCAAAACCTTACGGTTTTTGCCCGACGATTTTCCCTATTAGGAGTCGCGAAAGGCTCACTCTCAATCCACACTTTCGCGACAAATTTTAAACTGCTTAAATATTTATCTGTTCCCTTGTATTTTACCATTTTTTGTGCCAGAATGATGAAAACTTCTCACCTGCCTCTTTTTGAAAGGAGAGAATATGCCAGTCGACGCCAAGCTCCAAGCCATCCGCCTTGCCATGGACCAAATTGAAAAACAGTACGGCAAGGGTGCGATCATGAAGTTGGGCGAACAGGCAGCCGGCAAATTTGCCGTTGACGTTATCCCCACGGGCATTTTACCCCTCGATTTGGCTCTGGGTGTCGGCGGACTCCCGCGCGGGCGGATCGTCGAAATTTACGGGCCGGAAGCATCCGGAAAAACCACCGTGTGTCTCTCGGTCATTGCTGAGGCGCAAAAAATGGGCGGTACCGCTGCATTTATTGACGCCGAACACGCGCTTGATCCTCAGTGGGCGGAAGTCCTTGGCGTCAAACTCGATGACCTCCTTATTTCCCAACCGGACACCGGCGAACAGGCTCTCGAGATTGCGGAAACGCTTATCCGAAGCGGCGGCGTAGATATCATAGTCATCGATTCTGTTGCCGCCCTTGTGCCGCGGGCAGAACTCGAGGGAGAGATGGGAGATGCCATGGTGGGAGTACAGGCTCGGCTCATGTCACAGGCTTTAAGAAAACTCACTGCCGTGATTTCCAAATCCAAAGCAGTCGTCATGTTTACCAATCAGCTCCGGCAAAAAATCGGCGTCATGTTCGGGAACCCCGAAACGACTCCGGGAGGGCTTGCGCTCAAGTTTTATGCAAGTATCCGCATGGACAGCCGCAAAATTGAAAGCCTTAAGGACGGCGACCGCGTCATCGGGAGCCGCCACCGCGTGCGAGTCGTGAAAAATAAAGTTGCTCCTCCATTTCGTATCGCAGAGTTTGACGTCATGCATGGCGGCATTTCCAAGGAGGGCGCGCTCATTGACGTGGGCGTGGAGTTAGGAATTGTAAATAAATCGGGGGCATTTCTAAAGTTCGGCACGCAGATGCTCGGACAAGGAAAGGAAGCAGCGAAACTCTATCTTCGGGAAAATCATAAGCTGGTCAAGGATCTCACCGATAGCATTTGGAAAGCGGTCAAAAGTGGCCACACCGCCCCAAAAGTCGCAGTGACAGAAGATTAACTCTGTATGCTTACCCAGCGAGACATTAACGAAATCGAACAGATTATCGATACAAAACTCGATGAAAAATTGCGGTTTATTCCGACAAAAGATGAGTTTTTTACTTGAATGGATCAGTTGATGGGCGAATTAAAAGCTGTCCGGGAATCCCAAGAACTTCACTCGGGCATGCATAGCGACCTTGATAACGAAATCAAACGGTTGAAAATAGAAATCAGGCGAGTAGCCAATCGTTTAGGACGCAGAAACACTTCGTAAGCTTAAAATCAATTATCTTACCGTTTCGGAGATTGCTTCCTTGCCCGTGCTTTTCCGGCGTAGCCGGCTTTCCTACGCTCTTTGGCTCGAGGATCACGAGTAAGGAAACCGCGCTTTTTGAGGATCGGACGGAACTTTTCCTGATCGACTTTGACCAGCGCCCGGGAAAGGGCATGAATGACTGCTCCCAATTGCCCTGAGAGTCCGCCACCTGCTACCTGGATCGTCGTTGCAAACCGGCCTATGGTGTTGGTGGTACGGAATGGTTCAAGATACATTTTTTTACTGACTTCGCCTGCGAAATATTTTTCTACCTCTCGACCGTTGACGAACATCGCACCTTTTCCTACTTCGACATTGTTTACTGTCGTAGCACCAACGTACAGACGAGCACGCGCAGTTGATTCCTTACGTCTCCCTACCGCTTCGTAGTAAGACACGCGCACTTTCTTTTCTGTTTTTACTTCTTCCTTCACTGCTGGTGTTTTATCTTCTGCCATATTTATGATTGAAATTTATCTTTGTACGGATGCTCTGCTTCCGCAAACACAAAAAGTCTCGTAATCATCCTATCGCGCAGCTTATTTTTAGGGAGCATACCAAATACGGCTCTTCGAATAATCTCTTCCGGTTTCTCGGCCCTCATTTGCCAAAGGTGTTTGCGTTTCATTCCCCCCGGATAGCCGGAAAACTGCGAATAGATTTTATCCTTTTCTTTTTTACCGGTGACCGCGACAAGAGAGGCATTAATGACAACGACATAGTCCCCGCAATCAAGATTTTTTGCAAAATATGGCTTCCCCTTGCCCATAAGCTTGAGAGCAATATCACCCGCAACTCTCCCGAGCACTTTATCGTTGACATCAACAAGATGCCATGCCCGCTTTATGTCTCCCGCTTTCGTTGGTTTGGTAATCGGTTGCATATTATTTTTTTGCGCCCGGACGTTTCCTTGCCTGTACTTTCCGCGTAACGCTCCTCTTTGGGGCCACATCGCTTTTTACCCCTTTGTCTTGTTCCCGTTTTTCTTTTTTGACTTCAGCGTTTCCTTCCTCAGCTGGCCTCGCATCAATAAAAGAAAATACTACCGCCTCGCTATTGTCTCCTATTCGCCTCCCTAACCGTACAATACGGGTAAACCCGCTTATCCGGGATCCAAATCGGCTTTTGCCCCATGAGAGAAGAAGCGCTGCGCTTTTCTTATCGCCTAAGGCTCTGCCGAGTTGCCTTGCGCTTCCCCTTTTAGCCAGAGTCACAAGTTTTTCTATCATGGGCTGGACGGCTTTCGCTTTCGCAATGGTTGTCGTAATGCTTCCGCGGGCAATGAGCTCATGCGCCAAAACCATGAAAAGCCGCTTGCGCTCGTTCGTGTTTCGCGATAATTTTTTGCCAAAATATCCGTGCCTCATAGTGCTGGCTACTTTCCTGTGCGCTTTTCTTTATACCGTCAGGGCTACGCCTTTCTCCCGCAACTTTTCTTCTACCGCCGACAGCGACTTGACCCCAAGATTTTTAATCTTGAGAAGCTCTGTTCGCGGTGTACCGAGAAGTTGTCCAATCGTTTCAATGCTGCCATTTGCCAGTGCGTTGACGATACGCGTCGGAATATCGAGTTCCTCGATGCGCATTTTGAGAATCTCGTCGGAAATCGACGGCGTCACCGCCACTGCCTCGTCGGCTTTTGCCTTCGGCTCATAGACCTGCATGAAATAAGAAACGAGGATCTTTGCGGCACTTTTGAGCGCATCGGACGGATTAATCGTGCCATCGGTCCAAATCTCCATGACCAGGTGGTCCAAATTAGTCATTTGACCCACGCGGGTCGCTTCCACGCGATAGTTGACTCTTGTTACCGGAGAAAACAACGAATCCAGAGGAATTCTTCCTATTTCCTCACTGTGGCGTTCGTCTGCAGGGACGTACCCATATCCTTTCTCGGCAGTCAATTCCATCTCGAGGCTTGCCTTTTTGTCCGCAAGCGTTCCCAGTATCAAGTCGGGGTTAACGATCGTCACTCCTGCCGGAACTTCAATATCAGCAGCTCTTACCTCTCCCGGACCTTTCTTTGAAAGCGTCATGGTAACCGATTCGTTCCCCTCAACAATGAGCCGAATCTTTTTAATATTCAAAATAAGCTCCACAATATCTTCTTTAAGCCCGGGGAGTGCGGAAAGCTGATGCCCAACACCTGCAATTTTTACACTTGTGACCGCCGCCCCGGGGAGCGACGAGAGAAGCACCCGGCGGAGGCTGTTACCCAGCGTTTGACCATATCCTTGTTCAAGCGGCGCAATAACAAACAAACCATAACCAGGCTTCTGTGACTCTGCCTCAATTTGAAATGTCGGATCACTCACCATATATTTTGTCTAGAGATGAACAAGCAAAGATTAACCCTGTCTAACCCGTGCTTTCCATCCCTGCCCCTACCGTGAATAATGTTCTACAATGAGCTGTTCGCCAATGTCCTCTTTCACATCGCCTCGTTCCGGAAGCCTAACCACTTTTCCTACCGGTCCTTTGCGTTCCAACCACGTAGGCGGCGTGAATGTCTTCTCGTCAAGCATTTGTTTGACTGCCGGAATACCCATTGCCTTTGTTTTTAGAGAAATTACCATCCCGATAAACACGGGAAAAGAGGGAATGGTAGTTTTTTTGCCATTGACGAGGACGTGACCGTGAGATACGAGTTGTCTGGCCCCTTGTCGAGTGGGGACAAAACCCAGCCGATAGACGACGTTATCTAGTCTCCTTTCCAAAAATTCAAGAAGTTTTTCTCCCGTGTTGCCCCGCCACTTCCGGGCATTTTCAAAGTATCGGCGAAACTGCCGCTCCAATATCCCATACATTCTCTTCACCTTCTGCTTTTCCCGCAGTTGCAGTCCATAGTCAGAGGCCTTCCGTCGGCCACGGCTGCCGTGTTGTCCGGGCGGAATATTGAGCCGCCGCAGAAGGGCTGCATGAGATTTGGAACCAACGGTTGTCAGTCCCAAATCAACGCCCTCGCGCCTACTCAGTCTGTTTCTTGGTCCTGTATATCGTGCCATAGTACAAATTAAATTTATAAATTCTTTTTACACTCTTCGTTTTTTCTTCGGTCGGACGCCGTTGTGCGGAAGCGGGGTCACGTCCGCAATGAGAATGATGCGTAGCCCTACTGCCTTGAGCGCGCGCAGCGCCGCATCCCGACCGGCACCCGGTCCTTTTATGTACACTTCTACTTCACGAAGTCCCTGCGCCTGAGCTTTGCGTGCAACTGCCTCAACCGCGCTGGTTGCCGCATAGGGCGTCGCTTTCCTTGCGCCCTTAAAACCGACGAGCCCTGCCGATCCCCATCCCACGGTATTGCCCTCTATGTCGGTAATGGTTACGAGCGTGTTATTAAACGTCGCCGTGATGTAGACTTTTCCCTTTTCACCAATGGATTTTGTTTTTGTGGGTGCCATAATAGATTATTTGCTTTCCCCTTTCGCTTCTGAGGCAGGAGCTGCCGTCTTGGTTTCTTCCGTTCTTGTACGATCTTCTTTCTTGAGAGCACCGACGGTCATGCGTTTCCCCCGTTTAGTCCGGGCATTTGAGCGGGTTCGTTGGCCGCGGACCGGCAGTTTTCTGGCGTGACGGATGCCGCGGTAACTTCTGATTTCCGTAAGACGTTTAATATTGTCTTGCACAAACCTTCGAAGGTCTCCCTCAACCACATATTTCTTCTCAATAAGCTTTGAAACTCTGTTTATTTCTTCCTCCGTAAGCGTTTTTAGTCTTCGGCCTGCTTCGATATTTGCTTCCCGCAGAATTGGTCCTACATTAGACCTCCCGATCCCATAGAGATAGGTTAATGCAATATCGACTCTTTTTTCTTCGGGTAAATCTACACCTGCAATTCTTATCATTTTTTTTCTATGAACTGGCCTTTTTTATTATCCCTGTCGTTGTTTATGCTTCGGATTTTCGCAAATGACGTACACCCGTCCTCCTCGGCGGACAATTTTACACTTGCGGCACATTGGTTGAATACTTGCTCGAACTTTCATATATACCTCTTACTTCATCCGGTACGTAATTCTTCCCTTTGTCGGGTCATATGGCGTCATTTCAATCCGCACCCTATCTCCGGGCATAATGCGGATAAAATTGAGCCGCATCTTCCCTGAAAGATGACAAAGGACGATCTTGCCATTGGGCAATTTCACGCGAAACAATGTATTTGGTAAACATTCTGTTACTACCCCTTCGATTTCTATATTTCCCTGGTGTGCCATACATTTTATTTATTGCACGAAAAAAACTACGGGGCTCTTTCCCGCCTGAGCGGGAAACCCCGATCGAAGTAGACATATTGTACCGTATCAACCCTATTTGGTCAATACAATAGGCTTTCCTTCTGTAATTTCGATTGTGTGTTCAAAAACAGCTGAAAGCGACCGGTCACGGGTCGCAATAGACCAACCATCGTCATTTTCATAGACCACATCACCCCGGCCCATGGCATAAATCACCTCAATGGCAACCGTCTCACCCGGCACCAAGAGAGGAGTATTTTCTGATGATCCCTTCAGAAATCCTGGTATTTGCGGATCCTCGTGAAGCTCTTTTCCTACCCCGTGGCCGACGAGACTACGGACAATGCTATATCCTGCCCCTTCAATAATCATCTGAATGGTTTTGGATATATCCCCGACACGATTGCCCGGCTGCGCCTGATCTATGCCCTTCCATAAGGCTTCTTGCCCAACCCTAAGGAACCGTTCTTTTTGCGGATCCGCTGGCGTATGCGCACTTTCAACTATTTTTGTCCATGCCGTATCCGTATGCAGGCCTTTATAGAGGAGTCCGACATCTACCGTAAGCACATCTGCCTCCCGAAGCTTGTAGGAAGAGGGGATCCCGTGGACGACGACTTCGTTCACGCACAGACACGTCGCCCATTGGTATCCCTGTACGGTCTGAAAAGAAGGCGTGCCGCCTGTTTTTTTGATAAGCTCAATTGCTCGGCTTTCGAGTGTAACCAGAGAAACTCCCGGCTTTGACGCAGTAAGAAGCGCTTGGAGCACCGAGGCTAATTTGCTGCCGCCTTCTTTCATTGCCCGAAGCTCTACGGTTGTTTTTGGAGTCATGCCAACGTAGCGTAAAATTTCTCCAGATTTTCTTGAAGCGCCTGGAGAGTGGACTCATTTTTGATAAGGTAATCAGCCCGGGCAATCGGACCGCCTTTATTCAGATGTTCTATCTCGGCAAAATCGCGGCCTTCCGCTTCTTCCGGGCTAAGACGCCGAACTGGCCGCGCGTTGAGGCGCTCGTAACGCACGTTGGGGGGCGCAAAGATGCACAGAAGCAACAGACCCGGAAATTTTTGTTTCAGATACAGATATTCTTCCCAACTGTAGAGTCCATCCAGGATAATGATCATATTTTTTTGCGAGGCCTCAACAATCCTCGGCTCAATTTTGATTGCCATTGCCGCCATGCCAAGATCGTGGCGAAGTTTCTCTCGGTACCACCGTTCATTTGCTTCATTTACCTCTTTGCCCGACTCTTTGAGCGCTCGTTCAACCGCATCGCCAAACCGGAGCACCATAAGTCCCTTTTGGCGGAAAAAATCCGCTGCCATGCTTTTCCCTGCACCCGGCATACCGACGATGGCGACCACCCGAACCGTATTCATTGAATGTGAGACATGATCTCTCTATAAACCTCTTCTACCGATCCGTTGGCATTGATGGTAACCAGTATCCCTTTTTGACGGTAATACCTAAGCACTGCCTCTTCTCCCTCTTTATAGATTGCTAAACGCTGTTTAATGCGTTCCGGCGAATCGTGAAGCTCAGTGCTTCCCGGATGAAGAGGCCTTCTTCGCGCAATAAGCCGTTTATATGATTCTTCCTCCGGAAGACCCAAATAAAAAACTTTTTCAATCTTATAGCCATACTTGTCAATTTTGTCATCCAAAAATTCTGCCTGGTCAACGTTTCTCGGGAATCCGTCCATGATCCATCCGCCTTTTGCATCTTCGTCCTTGAGCCGCCACTTCCAAAGCACAAACATCTCGCTGTCGGCAACATATTTCCCCTCTGCAAGCGCCTGACGGCATACTTCTCCAATAATGCCCTTGTCATTTGCGGCGGCGTCGCGAACTAAATCACCTGACGTGAGAATGGGAAGCTTCAGAGCATCACTTAAGAGCTTTGCCTGCGTTCCTTTTCCAGAACCTTCCGGACCGAACAATACAATATGCATACAATCATGCTAAATGCCAAATGATAAATGCTAAATATGAAAAGCTCTCTTGGTCATTTAGCGTTTATCATTGGTCATTCTTTTAAAAATCCTTCGTAATTTCTCATAACCAACTGCGCTTCAAGCGCTTTAACCGTCTCAAGGACCACGGAAACGACGATAAGGACACTCGTTCCTCCGATAAGAAGCGTCGAAACGCCGGTTGCTCCTCTGGCAAGAGAGGGGAAAATTGCTATAACTCCCAAAAACAAGGCGCCGGCAAGGGTAATACGCGTAAGAATGTAATTGAGATACGACGCGGTGGGAGCTCCCGGCCGAATGCCGGGGATAAACCCGCCGTATTTCTGAATTTCTCCGGCAATCTTGGTGGGGTTAAATGTGATGGCGGTGTAAAAAAAGGTAAAGCCAATAACCAAAATGAAATAAATGAGATTGTAAGAAAACTTGTTGGGATTAAACAATGCGGTTAAAAATCTTCCTGTCCCCATGAGCGTGCCGTTGTGTGATTGTGACAAAAATCCTCCGACGAGAGAGGGAAGAAGCACAAGTGATACGGCAAATATAATGGGAATAACTCCTGCCTGATTTACCCGAAGCGGCAGGTATGATGTCTGTCCGCCGTAGAGTTTATTCCCGCGGATGCGCCGTGCATAGTGAACGCTAATTCTCCTTACCGCTTCGTTAATAAATACGGTTGCTGCGATGACGATAACGGCAATAATTAAAAAGATGCCAAGATTCGTCGCATTCTCGGCGCTAAATACCGTCGCGGTTTGGCCGAACGCCACGGGAATTCTCCCAACGATCCCGGCAAAAATCAACAGAGAAATACCATTGCCTATCCCGTACTCGGTAATGAGTTCCCCAAACCACATGACAAGAATCGTCCCGGCCGTCATCGTCAGAATTATAGAAAGCAGCGTCAAAGGACTCGCTGCTGAAATAATGCCTTGGTTTTTGAGAAGCACAAACATGCCAATGGACTGGACCGCACTCAGTGGCACCGTTAAAAACCGCGTGTACTGATTAATCTTTTCTCTGCCGTACTCTCCTTCTTTGGACAATTCTTCAAGCTTGGGAAATACGATCGTCAAAAGCTGCAGAATAATCGATGCGTTAATATAGGGATTGAGTCCGAGCGCCATGACGGAAAAATTGACAAGCGTGCCGCCGGAGAATACATCCAGCAGGCCCAAAAATTGATTCTGAGCAAATAGTGCTCTCAATTTCTCCGTATCAACACCAGGGATTGGGATGTGAGCAAATATTCTAAAGACAACAAAAATAAAAGCGGTAATGAGTATTTTACGGCGGAGTTCTGGAGTTTTCCAGCTGTTAATAATAGGTGAAAGCAATTGATTCATACCACTACAGTCCCGCCTGCTTTTTCAATAGCCGCCCGGGCAGATTTTGAGCAAGGCAGATGTACGGTTAATTTAACCGAAATGGGTTCACCGCCAAGAATTTTTACGCGTGACACGTCACGACCTATCATATGATATTTTTTCAGCGTCTCCAATGTCACGTCGCTGCCAGGGGGAAGTGTCGCAAGCATATCTGCTGCCAGAGGATATGCTTTCGGCATATGACTCTTGTTTCTTGCTTTGCCGCGAAGAAGCGGAAGACGCTTAATCATGGGGAGTTGGCCGCCCTCAAACCCCGCTTTCATGGAGTCCCGCGCCTTCTGTCCTTTGGTTCCCCGGCCGGAGGTTTTCACCTTTCCTGATCCGTGACCGCGACCAAGCCGCTTTTTCGATCGTTCAATAATAGCCGGAAGGTTACCTATGTCCATAGATTATTTCGCCACCTTTTTTACTTTAAATTTTTTGAGTGCTTCAAGCGTTGCATATACATTGGATGCCTGGTTTTTGCTGCCTAAAATCTTTGATACGATGTCACGGATGCCTGCCGCTTCAACGACCGCGCGGACCGCACCGCCTGCGATAACCCCGGTTCCCGGAGGTGCGGGCTTGAGAAGAACCTGTGCCGCGCCGCGCTTCACGCGAACTTCATGCGGGATAGTCGTCTTGCGCATAGGAACAGTTAGAAGGTGACGCTTGGCATAGGCGACCGCTTTTCGCACCGCAGAAGAAACTTCCGGTGCCCCGCCAAGTCCAACTCCAACCTTACCCTTGCGGTCACCAACGACCACAAGCACTGAAAATCCTATCTTATTTCCCCCCTTGGTTTTTTTGGAAACGCGGTTGACCTGAACAATTTTTTCGGCAAACTCGCTCTCGCCCTGAAATCGCTGTATACGGTTTTGTTGGTACGCCATAGGCTAAATTGTTACTCCTCCTTCTCGCAGAGTATCTGCCAGCGTTTTAATAACGCCGTGGTATCGGTTCCCTCCCCGATCAAACACAACTTTCTTAATGCCCTTTTTTTTGCAAAGAGCCGTAATTTCCGCTCCGAGCGTTTTTCCTGCGGCAAGATTCGTTCCATCAATTGATTTTGCCACAATGGTTACGCCCTTGCTATCATCAATTATCTGCGCATTAAGTCTTCTTTCCGACCGGTGCACGGCAAGCCGGGGACGGTCGCCGGTGCCGGAAATTTTTGCCCTGATCCGTCCCTGTCGTTTCTTTTTTAGATGCAATTTTGTACTCATATTATTTTGCCGCTCCCCCGACTCCTGCTCCTATAGCCTTGGCGGCTTTGCCTGCTTTTTTACGGATGTGCTCGCCAGCATATTTAATGCCCTTGCCCTTGTATGGCTCGGGTTTCTTCATTGCGCGGATATTTGCAGCGACCTGTCCCACAAGATGTTTGTCGATACCGGAAACTACAATTTTCCCTTCGTTGACCGAAAAGGTAATGCCCTGGGGAGGGGTGACGGTCACCGGATGAGAAAACCCGATCGTAAGAACCAAATTGGCGCCCTCAACGTTTGCCCGATACCCGACGCCGGAAAGTTCCAATGTTTTGGTCCATCCCACGGATACGCCGGTAATGTCCCCTGCGATCTTTGCCCGGACAAACCCGTGAATCGACTTCATCTTTTTGTCTTCTCCTTTGCGAGATATCTCTACCATCCCGTTACGAAGCGTTGCGTGAATGCCCTCCGGAAGCTTCTCTGAGAGTTCTCCTTTTGGACCGTTGACCACCACACCTTTGCCTGTCACCGTAATTGTGACATCTTTTGGAACCTGAATGGGTGCGTTGCCGATTCTCGACATAGGTTTACCAAACTTCACACAAAAGTTCTCCGCCGATCCCTTTTGCTTTTGCAGCTTTTCCCGTCATGACTCCCTGTGGCGTAGAAACAATGGATATGCCCATTCCTCCCATCACGAGCGGGATTTGCTTCCCTCGAATATACCAACGCATGCCGGGTCTGCTTACCCGCTTAAGGTTTGTGACCACCGGCGTTTTGCCCTCATAGGCAAGTTCGATATGAAGATGCGCCATCGGCAGTTCCCCTTTTTGCGAAACAGATCTAAGATACCCCTCCTCAACCAGAATTTTCGCTACCCTCTCCTTCATTTTTGAGTACGGCACATCAACCGTCCTTTTATTGGCTTGGGTCGCATTTTTTATCTGAATGAGTAAATCTCCTATTGGATCAGTTACCATAGTCTTACCACGATCCTTTCATGACGCCAGGCAGTTCCCCGCGGTGAGCGCGTTCACGGAAGCAAATGCGGCAGATGCCGAACTTGCGCATATATCCCCGCGATCTTCCGCAGAGCATACAACGGTTTCGAAACCGAACATCGTATTTTTGTTTTTTCTTAAATTTAACAATGTCAGATGTTTTTGCCATAGTTATGCATTCCTCCCGGTTTTCTCAAACGGCATACCTAAGAGCTCTAATAGTTTTTTTGCTGCGGCGTCTGTCTTTGCCGACGTAACCACAACGATCTCAAATCCTCGAACTCTATCTACCAGCCTATACTCAAGTTCGGGAAAAATCGTCTGGTCACTAATCCCCAAGGTATAGTTACCTTTCCCGTCAAAACTTTTTGTTGATACGCCGCGGAAATCACGGACACGCGGCAAGGCAATCATCACCAGTTTTGTGAAAAAGTCATACATGCGTTTTCCCCGAAGGGTAACTTTGAGCCCAATGGCATCCCCCGCACGGAGCTTAAACGTCGCAATAGCCCGCTTGGCTCTGGTCACCGCTGGCTTCTGACCGGTAATAACGCCAAGCTGCGTTGCCATGGATTCAAGAGTTTTTTTGTCTTTAAGCGATTCTCTCCCCATGCCGCAGTTGACGATTATTTTAACAAGCTGCGGTACTGCCATGACGCTTTTGCAATTGAGCTCTTTCATAAGCGTCGGAACAATAGTCTTTTTGTATGTTTCTTGTAATGTATTCATGGTTATATTTTTTGCTCACATTTCTTACAAATGCGCACCTTTTCTCCCTTTGTCATGAGATAGCCCACTCTTGTGGCCTTGCCGCATTTTGGACAGATAAGGGCTACCTTTGCCACACTAAGCGGCCGGGGAAAATCTACAATGCCCCCTGGATGCTGCTCATCGCGTTTTTTGAGATGGCGCTTGTAAACATTAACGCCCGTCACGAGTACCGAGTTCCTGTTTGGGTTCACCTGCTCCACTTTCCCTTTTCGGCCTTTGTCTTTACCGATGGTCACAAGAACGTTATCGCCTTTTTTGAGTTTCATATCTGGTTAATAGACTTCCGCTGCCAGGCTTACGATTTTATCAAATCCACGATCTTTAATTTCGCGAGCGATCGGTCCGAACACACGGCTCCCCCTGGAATTTTTGTCTTTTTCGTTATCGATCACCACGCCGGCGTTATCGTCAAAACGGATATATGATCCGTCACTGCGCCGATGCTCTTTATGCACGCGGACGATAACCATCTTAACAAGTTCATCTTCCTTCACGAGTCCGGTCGGATCTGCTTTTTTTACCACAGCCTGCACGATATCGCCCAGCCCGGCCTTGAGTCGCTTCGATGAGCCGTAAATATGCGTCACCACGACTTTCTGTGCTCCTGAATTATCTGCTACGGTCAACGACGTGCGTCTTTGAATCATACTTTTGCAACAACTTTATATTTTTTTGTTTTACTGATCGGCCGTGTCCCAATGATTTTTACTTTGTCGCCGCGGGAAAGCTCTATCCCTTCGACGTGCGCGGCGAGCTTTCGATCACGCTTAAGCGCTTTTTTATAGACGGGGTGATGCCATGAACGCGCGATGCTCACCACAACCGTATTTTTCATTGCCGTGGAGACAACGGTACCGATAATCTCTTTTTTTGTCTTCGTTTCTTTATGCATGAGGTAACTCCTTCTCGCGTGCGACCGTTCTGAGCGTTGCCAGCCGCTTGCGCAGTTTTTTTATGACGTGCACGTCTTTTGCCGGTTTGGTAAAACGATCCCGTGCCGCTTCTTGTATCTTTTTTTCGGCTTCTGCAATGAGTTTGGTTACGTCGCTCAGGTTTTGTGCGTGCAACTGTTGTTTTTCTTTCTTTTTCATACGGTTATGTTTTAATCACAAATTTACTTCTGATGGGAAGTTTCGCTGCCGCAAGTCGGAGGGCTTCTTCTGCCTGCTCCCTCGTCACTCCTCCCATTTCAAACATGACTCTCCCCGGCCTGACAACGGCAACGTACTCGTACACATCGCCTTTCCCACTCCCCATCCGCGTCTCCGGGGGCTTTTTCGTGATTGGCTTATCTGGAAAAATCCTGATCCAGAGCCTTCCTCCGCGTCTGATCGAGTGCATGATCGCTTTCCTCGCGGATTCAATTTGCTTACTTTGTACCCAACCGTTGGAAACGGCCTTCAGTCCGTATTCGCCAAAATCCACGCGAGAAGCACGGATCGATATCCCGGCCCTTTTGCCTCTAAATGCCTTCCTGAATTTTGCCCGTTTTGGTACCAACATAGATTAGTAAAGAAAAAACGGTAAACAGTTCGCAGAATTGTTTTTCTCTTTTTCTGTTTTCTGTTTACTATTTACTGTTTTCTGCATATCCATACTTTTACGCCAACGTATCCAGACTTCGTTAATGCCGCAACCGTGGCATGGTCCACATTTTCGCGAATTGTGGAAAGAGGTACGGTGCCTGACTGGAATTTTTCTTTTCTGGAAATTTCCGCCCCACCGATTCTGCCGGCAAGGAGAATCCGTACGCCCCTGGCCCCTGCGGACATCACACGATCAATTGCCTGATTCGCTACGCGTTTATGCGGCAGGCGCTTCACCAGTTGATCCGCAATCGTTTGTGCGACAAGTTGGGCGGATAAGTTTGGCTCTTTTACCGGCTCAACGGATACTTCGAGCTTTATTCTCATTGCGTCGCTCCTTTTCCCTTGAGCCGCTGCGTGAGTAAGAAGAAATCTTTCAAGATATTTTTTTATCTCTTCAAGTCCACTGCCTCCTCGTCCGATCACAACTCCAGGACGAGAAACATGGAGAGTAATTTTTACCTTGTTAATAGACCGTTCGATTTCCGTCGACTCGAGCCCTGCCATCTTGAGCTTTTGGGCCAACAGATTTCTGATCTTCACGTCCTCAATAAGGAGGGTCTTGTATCGTTTCTTGTCGGCAAACCAGCGCGAAGACCAGGTAAATGCTTGGCCGAGCCGAAATCCTTTTGGATGAATTTTTTGTCCCATAGATTATTCCTTTTTCTTCTCCTCTTCTGCAACAATAATACGAACATGCGTCATCCGCTTTTTATAGGAGTGCCCCATGCCGCGGCTCACTGCGTGATACCGTTTCGCTACAGGGCCTTCGAGTACATCAATCGTCTTTACCCTTAGCTCCCCCAGGGTCGTATTTTTCACCTTTGCATTTGCAACGGCAGCACGTACTACCGGCAGAAGCAGCCGGGCCGCATGCTGACGCATGGCAGAAAGTACCGCGATGACTGCATCCGCGTTTTTCCCCCGTAGTTCGCCTGCGAGCATCCGCATCTTCCGCGGACTGACCTTTATGTATTTCGCAATCGCTCTGTATTCCATAGTTTTGCTAAATAAACTAAACCCCCTAGGCTTCTTTTTATGTCTTTTCCAGTACTCTCTTGGTCACCTGTCCGTGACCATGGAAGTATCTGGTTGGAGCAAACTCCCCGAGCCTGTGTCCAACCATGGCTTCGCTGATAAATATTTCTATAAAATTTTTGCCGTTATGCACCGCAAATTTGTGTCCGACAAACTCAGGCGGAATTTGGCTGTCACGCGACCAGGTTTTAATGGGTGAGCGGTCTCCCCCTGCCTTTTGTTTGTTTACTTTGGCAAGTAAGTTTTTGTCTATATATGGTCCTTTTTTGCTTGACCGTGCCATATTAGTTTAAAGCTTCAATTCAAAGCTAACTATTAATCTAGCTTTGAACCAAAAATTCTTATTTTTATTTCCTTCTTTGAATAATCAACTTATCACTATATTTTCGCTTCTTTCGAGTTTTAAATCCAAGCGTATGCTTTCCCCACGGGCTCTTGGGTGACGGCATGCCTATGCCGCTTCTTCCTTCTCCGCCGCCGTGCGGATGAGTCCTCGGATTTTGCGAAACTCCACGTACTGTAGGGCGTCTCCCTGCATGGCGAGACGCGCCGGCTTTCCCAAGCACCCTATTTTTCCATTCGATGTTTCCGACAGAACCGACTGTTGCGCGTGATTGAACATGGAACTTACGGATTTCGCCGCTCGGAAGCTTCAATTGTACCATGCCTTCATCTTTGGCAAGTACGGTTGCCGCCGCCCCGGCGCTTCGCATAAGTTTTGCACCGCCCCCTGGCACAATTTCCACTGCATGTACGATGGTGCCGACCGGCATGGATCCCAAGGGCATGGCGTTGCCTGCTTTTGCATCTATATTTTTCCCGCTTTCCACTCTGTCCCCAGCCTTTAGCCCGATCGGCGCCAAAATGTATCGCTTTTCGCCGTCTCGGTATTGTAACAGCGCAATGCCCGCTGAACGATTTGGATCGTACTCAATCGCGACAACCTTAGCCGGTACGCCGTCTTTTCGTCTCTTCCAATCAATCACACGATAGTATCGTTTGTGCCGTCCGCCCTGATGCCGTACCGAGACGTGCCCTTGGACGTCTCTCCCTGAATTTTTGGGCAAAATCTCGCGCAAATGGCGTATGACAATTGTATTCATGTTATTTTGCTTTTGGAGCTGGTTTCGATTCTCCTTCGCTCGTCACTTCAAATGCATCGATTTTTTGTCCTGCTTTGAGCTTTACCAGTGCCTTTTTCCAGTCAGGCTTCCTGACCTTCCTCATAAATCTGCCCACCCGGCGCTCTTTGCCGTGCACACTGACCGTTCGCACGTTTACCACAGTAACGTTATAAAGGCCGCTCACCTCTCTGGCGATCGTTTTTTTGTCTGCATCCGAATGAACCGCAAACGTATACCACCCGCGGCTCGCGAGCAATAATGATTTTTCCGTCATGCGCGGAAGTTTGATGATGTGCTTCATACGGTTTTTCCCACAAATGTTTCTTTAAGGAGGGCAATCGCAGCTTTCGTAAAAAGGAGTGATGCATGAGAAAGGGACATATAGGGACTTAAGTTATTTGCCTGAATTATTTCAACGTCTGCGATGTTGCGCGCAGCGCGGACAACAGTGGGACTATGCGGAGAAACGATAAGAAGAATCGGTCGTTTTTGGGTATTTGCATCAATTGCGGCGGCCATAAATTTCGTTTTTGGTTCAAGATGCTCGAGACCGTCAATGATATGGACATTGCCGTCGGTATATTGTGCTGTTAATGCGCTGGCAAGAGCCAGCCGCTGCATTTTTTTGGGTATCGACAAGCTGAAATCCCGTGGTCTTGGACCAAATACAATCCCGCCTCCCCGGAAAATGGGGGCGCGGATTGCTCCGTGGCGAGCTCGTCCTGTGCCTTTTTGGCGATAAATTTTTCTCGTCGACCCTTCGACTTCTCCGCGGGTTTTGGTTGAAGCGTTTCCGGTTCGTTGTCGGGAAAGATAGACGCGCACCGACTGGGCGAGAAGTTTTTTATTGACTTTTGCGGCAAACAGTTCTGCCGGAAGTGTAATCGAACCGGCCCGCTTCCCGTGGACATCAGTAACCGATGCAACCAAACCCCTTGGCGCGGCAACCACTTCCTTTGCCGGAATTTTGACTGCACTGGCTACTTTCGTCTTAATGGCCTTTTTATGCACGGTTTTGGTTGCCGTCTTTTTGACTGCCTTTTTAAGAACTTTTTTTGCGACAGTTTTTTTTGTTTTTGCTGCCATAGTGATTAGCGAGTATCTTTTGCTATAAGAACAAGCGCTTTTTTGCCTCCCGGGATCACGCCTTTAATCGTAAGGGTGTTGGTCACAGGATCCACCGCCGTCACTTTGAGTCCGGTGACGGTAACCGTTGCTGCCCCCATGTGCCCGGCCATTCGCTTCCCCCGATAGACTCTTCCGGGGGTTGTGGTTTGTCCGATTGATCCGGGTGCCCGCTCTCGGTCGCTTTGACCATGGGTCCGCGGTCCGCCTTTAAAATGGTGCCGCTTCACTACCCCTGCAAAGCCTTTTCCCTTAGAAGTTCCAATGACACGAACCTTATCGCCGACCTTAAACACGTCCGCAACTTTTATTTCCGTGCCGGCTTTGGTTTCACCGCTTGAAGTATCGCGGATAGTCCGCAAAAAACGGGGCTTAACTTCCAACCCCGCTTTTTTCATGTGACCCATAAGTGGCTTTGATGGGTGCTTGATATTTCCGAAACCGAGTTGAATGGCTCGATATCCACCCATATCCGTAACCTGGGTTACCCAACACGGGCCGGCCTCAATAAGAGTAACGGGAATACGCTTCCCGTCCTCGGTAAAGGTTTGCGACTGACCTAGTTTTATTCCTAACAATGCATGCATAACAACAAAAACGACCTCGGTTGAGGTCGTTTGACTCAATCGAGACTTTTGATGTACTTTACCGATATGCTCGCTGTTGCGTCATATCAATCTAATTAAGTATATCAAAGTATCCCCTGAGCTTCAAATAGAAGCTCCGCATTACATTTTAATTTCTACATCCACGCCTGCAGGCAGATCCAGGTGCATGAGCTGATCAATGGTTTTATCGGTCGGCTCGATGATATCGATAAGCCGTTTGTGCGTCCGGATCATGAAATCTTCGCGGCTGTTCCTATCGATAAACGGACTTCGGGCAACGTTAAAGTGCTCGTGGTCCGTCGGCAACGGCACCGGACCCACCACTCTAGCGCCCGTCCGTACTGCGGTATCGAGTATCTTCTGACAGCAGTCGTCGATGATTCTGCTGTCATACGCTTTGAGTCGTACACGGATTCTCCCTTTTGGCATGATTTATTAACGTGCTTAAGAAACTTAAGTGACTTAAGTCACTTAGGCAATAATTTTTGTTATCGCTCCGGCGCCGACTGTGTGGCCGCCTTCCCGCACTGCAAACCGTTGTCCTTCCTCAAGCGCGACAGGGACAATAA
>CAYTZO010000003.1:4720-65157 GCA_964442525.1 uncultured Gammaproteobacteria bacterium | reverse complement strand
AGCGATACCGTTTCCCAGCCGCCGGGGAACGGAACGACTCGGCGCATCACCCGACTACTGTAGTCAAGAATATTGGAAAGAATCTGTCGCTTCGCGAGGGGCGCTTGTCCGCCTGCGAGGAAGTTCCCAAATACCGAAAATATGTCTGAGAATCCCCGTGCGCTTTCATAAATCACGAACGGCAGCGTAACAATGATAAAGCCGGTAAACAATCCGAAAATCGCACGAACGAAACCCCCGGACAACTTCTTTTCCCGCAACCATACTTCGATAAACGCCACCAACGTTAAAGCAAAAAAAAGAAAAGCAGGATACTGGAGCTGAATTATTATGCCGAGCGCACTCCCCGTAACGACTCCCCACAAAAACGAAGCGCGTTTTCGCATCTTCAGTACACCCAATACGAAGGAAAATGCAAAAAACGGAATAAGATTGGGTTCCCAGAGCACCCGGTCTGAAGAAACGATCTGAGGAGACACTGCCCAAAGGAAAGCAACCATCGCAGCAGCGGGCCACCCCCAAAGTTCTTTGCCTATCCACCACAATACTCCCACGGCGGCAACGCCGATCGTTGCAGTCCAGAGAGCCGCAGATAATGGATGAAACCGGCCGAGAATAAATGCCGGAGCCATAATGTAATAAAATGCAGGACCAAGATATTCGCCTGATAATACGGTGGGACCAACCAGTGGGAGCGTCCTTCCCCTCCAGTCTCTGAGTATTTCCATGCCGGTCCTTCCCTGATCCCCAAGAAATTCCGTGAGATCCGCGATTCTGTAGAAACGAAGAATCGCCGCCACCAGCAGTACCCCGATGAGTGCTATAATCTGGGAATAAACAAGTTTGTTCTCCGAATAAGGCCTAATACGCTTTGCCATGAGCTCATTTAAGCACTATATCGCGATCCTTGCAATTTCCGTTCTTCCCTTCGTGATCATCTTCCTCAATCCTAATCTTCCGCATACGAGTGATGGAGGTGTGCATCTCCCCAGAATTGCTGCCTACGTTAAGGCTCTTCGTGATGGAGAAATTCCGGTCCGGTGGGCCGGTGACCTCAACTACGGCTATGGACTGCCTCTTTTTAACTTCATGTACCCCGCTCCATATGTTATTGGGTCACTCCTTGTGCTCTCCGGCATAAGTCTTGTGGTTTCATTCAAGCTCCTCCTTCTTCTTAGCTTTCTCCTTTCTGGAATTTTCATGTATATGTTTACCCTAGAACTATTTCGTGACAAACAGACAGCCTTTCTTCTCACCGTCTTTTATCAGTTTGCGCCCTTCCGACTCGTAGAGATTCTTGTGCGCGGAAGTATCGGAAGCATCTATGCCTACGCGTTTTTGCCGTTGGTCCTTTACGGAGTAACCCGTATGCACAAAAACCCCGTTATTTCTTCGGGAGTGCTTTTGTCTGTAGCGACTGCTCTTCTTATCATTTCTCATAATGCTCTGAGTCTCGTCTTTTTTCTCTTGGCAGTCGTCTATGCCGCCGCTTTGACCGGGTTGAAAAAACCGTTTTGGGCAATCGGCGTGGCGCTTCTCCTGGGACTGACGCTCTCTGCTTTCTATTGGGTTCCGGCTCTTGCCGAACGTTCGTATACGTATGGCGATTTATTCATGCGCAATTTATATAAAGCATACTTCCCGCCGCTCGTTAACTTTTTCATTCCGAACCTTACGGACCGGGCGAGTCTGCGGGTTGGTGAAGTCTCCGTTCAGTTTGGTCTTTTCCACGTCATTGCTCTGGTGCTTACCTGCGTGGTGCTTTTGCGTAAATCGATAAAAAATCGCGTTATGAGACTTCTTCTCATCCTTTCTCTGGTCTTAACTATCCTCGTACTTTTTATGATGCAGCCGGTCTCGACATTTTTGTGGGAAAGGACTGCGCTCCTGCGGCAATTTCAGTTTCCCTGGAGACTTTTGGGGATTACTACCCTTACAACTTCGTTCATGGCACTCTCATTCGTTGGTGTCGGCATTCTAAAGAATAAATTTCTTTATCTTACACTCATCATATTGACTATCGCATCGACTGCCTACTACTGGTATCCGCCGCAGGGATTTGATCAAGTAAAAGAATCAGACTTTTGGAATTATCCTCTCAATACTACCTATTTTGGTGAAACTGATCTTATCTGGTCCGCCGGGCCCGCGAAGGGCTTTCCCAAAAATAGGATAGACGTCATTGAGGGGACTGCTACCATTTCCAATCTCGTAAAAAAGACGCAACTGCACTCTTTCATGGTCACTGCAAGCGCCCCGGCGAAGCTTGTCGACAATACGCAGTACTATCCTGGATGGCGGGTTTACGTGGACGGCATAAAAGTTCCCATCCAGTTTCAGGATCCAAACAATCGTGGACTCATTACCTTTGCCATTCCTGCCGGAACGCATATGGTCAAAACCGTTTTTTCGGAAAGTCCGATACGGCTTGCATCCGATCTTGTCACTGTGATATCGGCTTTGGTATTGGTAGGATCACGTCTATGGTACGGAAACAAACGCCTAGCTTAACCGCAAAAGAGGTAGTATCGTCGCTTTTTATAAGCATCGCGATAACCGCCGTTTTCTTTTATAAGTCGCTCCTGGGGCTGATACCATTCCCGGGTGACCTGCTTCTGGCCGAGTACAAACCGTGGCGCACCTATTCCTATGGGGGATATAACCCTGGCTCCATTCCAAATAAAGCACAATACCCCGATGTCATCCGACAGTTGTATCCGTGGAAAACGCTCTCTATTAACCAGCTTAAGACAAAACAGCTACCCTTGTGGAACCCATATAATTTTTCTGGGTCGCCGCTCCTTGCTAACTTTCAGTCTGCTCCCTTTTATCCGCCTAACGTTGTCTTTCTTCTTTTACCCGATACCACCGCGTGGACTGTGCTCGTGTTCTTACAGCCGATGCTAGCTATCTGGTTTACATATCTTTATGCAAGAAAAATTCGTATTCGTCCTATCGCTTCCTGGTTTGCCGCAGTTTCCTATGGTTTCAGTGCGGCAATGACTGTTATTGTTGAATACAACTCCATCGGCCATGTTATGGCATGGCTTCCGTTTGTCGCCCTTGCTATCGAGACTTTAAAAGACCGGATATCCGCTCCATGGCTGCTTCTGTATCTTTTTGCGTTAACCTCTTCAGCTCTGGCGGGACATCCTCAGCTTTTTGGCTATCTGATGATATTCACCTGGATTTATGGTTTTGTCCGATTCCGATCCTGGAAAGAGGCGTTATCAATAAATCTTTTCTCGCTCTTATCAATCGGTATCGCGGCGATACAATATATTCCCGGCTTCGAGCTGATACGTTTTTCTGCCAGAAGTGCATATACATCGCAGGAATTGTTGACCAAACTCCTGATCCAGCCTTGGCAACTCGCGATGCTTGCCTTCCCTAATATCTTTGGTAATCCAGCAACACGCTCCTACTGGCCCAGTGATACATTTGCTGCGAAGGTTACTTCCGTTGGCCTTGTCCCTCTTTTCTTTTTGCCCGCTCTTTGGAGGCTACGATCCAAATCATTGATAAAATTCATTCTTATTTCGATCGCAGTGCTTTTCCTTCTTGTTACCAATAACCCTCTAAGTTTTGTACTTTCACAAGCGAGAATCCCATTTTGGTCAACGAGCAATCCCACACTCATGATGTTTTTGTTGAGCTTTTTACTCGCAATCGGCACGGGTTTCGGAGTGGATGAATGGATTTCGGAGCATCACTCCATCCCAAAACTCCTGAGGCGCACGATCACTGTTATCGGATTTTTTGTTATCTTTTTCTTCCTCCTTTACATAGGAACAAAATTCGTGCCTCCGCCTTGGCCAAACAGATTTCATATTGCCCTTAGGGCAGGCCTTTACGGATTTGCCATCTCGTCGTTGGTCATAGTAGCTTTTGCAGCAGCAATCCTCCGTCCCAAACGTATGGCCTTTGCACTCGTTGTTCTCTTTTTCGTCCACCTAGGAGATCTTTGGATGGGTTTCCAAAAATTTAACCCTTTTGTACCAGCATCATTTGTCTATCCGCCCGCGCCTATCATCAACTTTTTAAAGTCCAAAGTGGGTATTGATCGTTTTTGGGGATATGGCAATGCTGCTGTTGAGGCAAACCTCGCGACACAAGTTCAACTGTATTCTCCCGACGGTTACGATCCGCTCTACCCCCGATGGTACGGCGAGTTTTTGTCTGCAAGCAGGCAGGGAAGCATTCTGACGCAATTTACTACAAACACCCGTTCAGACGCCGTTATTGCCCCGGGATTCGGCGTCGACGACCTTCCAAAAAACACGTATAGGCTCAAAGTTCTCGACGCCGTGGGCGTTCGGTACATTTTGGACCGACTAGAAAATGCAGGCACGGCAATAACCTTTCCTTCAGACCGTTTTAAACCGATTTATAATCAGGATGGATGGGTTGTATATGAAAATCTCAAAGCGGCCCCGCGGGCTTTCCTGGCGTCAACGATAAAAACGTATGCAAATTCTAATGATTTTACAAAGATCTTCTTTGACGACTCTTTTGATCCATCCAAAGAAGTCTTAGTATCGAAAACGGATTTTCCTAACCCCCCCGTCTCTGCAGGTGGAAGCGTACAGGTGCTTTCGTATCAACCCAATGCCATACAGATAAAAACGAGCTCCGTGACGGAGGCGCTTCTGTTCTTGTCTGATACGTATTATCCCGGCTGGCGCGCTTTTGTAGATAACGCTCCTGTCCCTATATACAAGGCAGACTATGCCTTCCGCGCCGTGAGGGTGCCCAAAGGAAATCACACGGTTAATCTCGTCTATACTCCCGATTCACTTGCACTGGGCATAAAAGTGTCTATCATAAGTCTAGGCCTAACGGGAATAATTTTAGTCGCCGTATGGAAAAAACAAAAAACTGGCTGATTCTCGCGGTTATTGTTGTGGTCGCGGCCTTTCTTCGTTTCAATAAATTGGGCCAGATACCATTTGGGTTTTACCAGGACGAGTCGGCGATCGGATATAACGCCTACTCCATTCTCACGACGGGAAAAGATGAATACGGACTCCGATATCCGTTGTACTTTAAGTCGTTTGGTGATTATAAGCTCCCCGTTTACATTTATCTTACGGCCATCTCCGAAAAGATTTTCGGCCTCACTGAGTGGGCGGTGCGGCTGCCCTCGGCAGTCTTTGGCACGCTTACCGTTCTCCTGGTCTATTGGTTTACGCTCGAGGTAACCGGGAAACGACCGCTTGCCTTTGTCGCTAGCGCCGCACTCGCATTGAACCCCTGGCACATACACTATAGCCGCGCAACATTCGAAGTAACGATTTCTTTATTTTTCTTCGTTTTCGGCGGATATCTTCTCATCCGTTCTTTTGTACGAAAAACAACGGGGGCCTTTTTGGGAGGCACACTGTGTTTCATAGTCGCATTCTATTCGTATAACCTCACAAGACTTCTTGCGCCGCTTCTCTATGCACTTTTTCTCTGGAACTATTTGCCGAAACTCTCGGTAGTGCGGCGGTGGGAATTATTCGCGACGATAACTGCCTCTTTTTTCCTCCTTATTCCCTTCTTCTTGACGCTGACCGGTTCCGGAGGAGCTCTCTCGGCGAAGGGCACGTTTATTTTTACCAGTAGCGCCGTACAGGCACCGCTTATTGAATTTCGCAGTTACCTCGTCTCTCTCCCCCCGGTTTTTACAAAACTATTTTTTAATCAATTCATCCTTACGTTATGGCAATACATACAAAATATTTTTAATTACTTCTCGGTCAATTTCTTTTTTCTCACCGGCTCGGCGCACGGGAATCACGGAATCGGGAACGTAGGAGAATTTTATGTATTTGATCTTCCGCTTATTCTTATTGGCGCCTATAGGTTCTCGCGGGAAAAATCTCGTTTGCGCACGATCCTTACTGGATGGGTAGCGCTCACGATCGCCGTTGCGGCGCTTACGAGAGAGTCTCCTCACGCAACGCGGAGTTTTTTCCTCATTGTGCCGGGAGTACTGCTGTCAGCGCAGGGCGTCCTCACGATAACATCTTGGATGAGGACAATTCACGGTAGCGCGCGAAAAATATTAACAGCGGTCTTGGCTCTTTCGTTTGTCGTCTACAATCTTACTTATTATTTTTCCTCATACTATGTCCGCTTCCCAATTCTGTATGCATCTGCGTGGCGGTCGGCTGATCGGGATCTCTCGCTGTACCTGGCAACGGTCGCTCCTCGCTATAACCGCATCATTGTCGATAGTAATTCCGGCTTTATCTATACCTCGCTTCTCTTCTATCAAAAATATTCGCCTGTGGATTTCGGGCGCACCGTCACGAGATATCCCGACGATTCAGAAGGCTTCAGCAACGTAAAATCATTTGGTATATACGAATTTAAATCTATTGATTGGATAACCGATGTCCGTACCCCCAAAACACTCTTCGTGACTTCGCCGCAATCGTTGCCAAGCGGGGCAACGCCGCTCAAACAATTTCCATACCCGACACGGCCGGTCGTTATTGCAAACAAACAGCAGATTGCCCAATATCCGACGACGGACGTCGCTTATGTTGTGGTTACCGCACAATACTAAAAAGACAGCAATCGTACGTAGCATAGTGCTTCTTGCCGTTATACAGCTCTTTTTTCTTTTGCCGCTCCTAAAACCGGGAATATTTCATACCCACGACGGTATACTCCATATGGCACGCATCGCGGCATACTCCCAAGCTCTTGCCGACGGCCAATTCCCCGTCCGATGGTCGGGAAATCTCAATTATGGATACGGAAGCCCGTTATTCATTTTTTATTATCCGCTCCCGTACATCGTGGGCAGCCTCTTCCGTTTCCTCGGAACAAGTTTTACCGGGTCGTTTAAACTGCTCCTCGCACTATCATTTGTCTTTGCACCGGTATCTTTTTATATTTGGATTCGGAGACTTGCCACCCCCCTGGCCGCATTTGCTGCAAGTCTGCTTTACGGACTTGCGCCGTATCATTTTCTCGACCTTTACGTCCGGGGAGACATCGGAGAACTCTTCGCCTTCATGATTATTCCCGTCATTTTCTGGTCAATTGAAGCCTCTTCCGTTCTTGCCGGAGCACTACTCTATGCCCTTCTTATTCTCTCGCACAATGCGTTCGCGCTTCTTTTTAGCCCAATATTTATTTTCTACGCTTTCGTAAGATTTGGCTATCAAAAAACTTTTTGGAAACGTTTTGCTCTTATGCTCATTTTAGGCCTTGGCATTTCCGCATTCTTCTGGCTCCCGGCGCTCGTCGAACAAAAATATACTAATATTAACCTTTTCGTGGGATCTACCTACAAAGGGAACTTCCCCTCCCTCACACAGCTTATTTGGTCGCCATGGGGATTCGGTACGAAAGTCAATGCGCCCGGAGGGCTCTCCCCGCAAATCGGATTGCCCGCTCTCTTTTTCACCCTTCTGGCAATCGTTTTCTCTCAAAGAAAACAAAAGCTTTTTCTTTTCGGTTTCATAGTATTGGCATTGGGAATTTTTTTCAGTCTCAAAACGTCATCCGTGGCATGGGACACCGTTTCGTTCCTTCAAAAACTTGAGTTTCCCTGGCGTTTTACCGCAATTTCTGTCTTTGCTACCGGCATTCTCGCCGCTCTTGTGCTGTCAGCCCAAAAACTGCGCGGCGTCGCCATACTTTCTATTCCGATTATCATTCTCGCGAGTCTCCCGTTCGTTCAAACCACCGGCGACGATACAAAATCTGACGATTTTTACCGTTCGTTTCCCTCATCTACGGAGTTTGGCGCGGCAAGTACCATCTGGTCGGCCGGTGACCCCAGCGCATACCCAAAAGAGCCGGTTTCCGTCATCGTCGGCGACGGAAAAATTTCAAATCTTTATAAGGGCTTGACTGCCCATACGTTTACCGTCAATGCGCTGACAAATACGACGATACTCGATAACACGCTGTATTTTCCAGGATGGAGCGCAACCGTTGATTCAAAAAAAGTACCCATAGAGTTCCAAGACGCCAATTACAGAGGACTCATTACATTTCCTGTTTCAAAAGGAAACCACAACATAGAGGTTCGCTTCGGAGACTCGCCGATAAGAGCGGTCTCAAATATCATAAGTGTTGCCTCTGTGATAGTAACTTTGATTCTGGCTTTTGGGGCAACGGCGTATATAATCAAACTATGATTAAAGTCATACTCTTTGATCTCGGGGGCGTCTTGTTCACGAATGGCACGAAGAAATTTAATAAAGCCATAGCTCGTCGGTATAACCTCGATGAAAATTTTGTCGTAAGCATTTCAGACGGCGAAATTGGTACCCAGTATAGGGAATCAAAAATCACCCGCGATGAATTTTGGAAATACTTTTTGCAAAAACTCAACATCCGTGAAAACCCAGACGTTCTTGAAAAAGAATGGATCAGTTATTACGATCTTCTCGAAGAAACGCGGGATATTATCTTAGAACTGTCAAAAAAATATCGAATCTTTTATTTATCTGATAACGTTAAGGAACGAACAGATAAACTAGACGAGCGCTTTGGATTTTTAAAATGGTTTGAGGGAGGTATTTTCTCCCATGACGTAGGCGTCCGCAAACCGAATCCAAAAATCTACGAGTTCGCATTACGAAAAATTAAAGTCCTGCCGGAAAAAATAGTATTCATCGACGACAAGGAATCTTCTTTAATTCCAGCGAAAAAGATTGGCATAAACACGGTGTTATTTGAATCTCCGCAGCAGCTCCGGAATGAATTAGTTAAACTTGGAGTACTCCCGTGAAAAAAAGTTATTTCTTTTTTTTCTTAATTATTGGTATAGGCATCCTGCTAAGATTTTATAAACTCGGAGAAACTCCGGCTGGACTTTATCGCGATGAGGCGTTCCTTGGGTACAACGCCTTTTCAATATTGAAAACCGGCCGTGACATGAGCGGAAATTTTCTTCCCCTCCATCTTCAGTCGTTCCTCTACAGCCCTGCGGGATATTCCTACGTTTCTATCCCCTTTATCGCGGTTTTTGGCCTAAATGCCTTTTCCATTCGTTTTGCAAGTGCGCTTTTTGGCAGTTTAACAATCATAGTCGTTTACTTTTTTATTGACGAACTCTTCAAAAACAAAAAACTCGCTCTCCTTAGCTCACTCATCATGGCAATTTCACCTTGGCACGTCAACCTTTCCCGTCTGGCTACGGAAAATATTGTTGTAACATTTTTCATCATCCTTGGCGTGTTGCTTTATGTAAAAAAACGGATTTTATTATCTTTTCTCTCTTTCTTTCTCACTCTCCTGGTGTATCAGGCGCCCCGGGCTTTCCTCCCCGTTTTTATCCCCCTCATGCTCTTTCTTTTTTCCACAAAAAAGAGGCCGATATCTATGCTTTTCTACGTTGCTTTGATTGTAATACCGACATTATTCATCGTCACTAACCCAAACCTCTCATTAAGAATCCGCACGGTCAGCCTTTTTGCTTCGCAAAATACCCAGTTATCTCTCAACGAGTATATCCGTGAAGACGGCGTGCAAGGCACGGGGGCTATTGTCTCACGACTCTTTCACAATAAAATCGCGGGCTACCTCCCGCAATTTTTAGAAAACTATGCAGCACATTTCTCTTATAACTTCCTCTTTACCGACAAGGGGCTGCCTGATAGGTATCGCATTCCGGGAATGGGTCTTCTCTATCTGGTTGAGCTTCCCTTTCTCCTCATCGGACTTATAAGGCTTATAAAAAGGCCCAATAAGGAAAATGTGCTTATTATCGGTTGGACTCTTTTGGCACCTGTGGGCAGCGCGTTAACCTTTGATGATATCCCCAATCTTCAGCGGACGCTCTTCGCCGGGCCGGCTTTTGCTGTCCTAAGCGCAGTTGGGATCCTGTCAGCAGTAACGTATCTCAAAAATAGATTTCCGAAGCGCGTCTTTTTGGCCGGCGCAATAGTTCTTGGGACGCTGGCTTTCTATAACGTAGCTTTCTTCATACATCAATATTTTATTCACCTGCCGGTACACAAGCCGTGGTATCGAAACGAAGGGTACGAGGAGCTTGTGCCGAGCATCAACAAACTCCTTCCAACCTATACTAAGGCGGTAATAACCAATAGAGAATCAGCGCCCGCGATTTTCTTCCTCTTCTATAGCCAATATGATCCCGCAAAATTCCAGGCAGAGGCAAAGCAGGGGCAAACGACCGACCTCGACCGCGTGAACTTCGGCCCCTATGAATTCTCCCAGGAAGAATGCCCGCTTCGACTCAATGAAAAAACAAAAACTCTCACGGGCAACCAGGGGATCTTGTACGTTGACTACGGCACGTGTAAGATTCCCGAAGGCGCAACGCTGTTAAAGAAAATCCGACGCGGTGACCAATCGCTTGTTTTCCAAATAGTATCTCTCCAATAATTATTTGAGGCGTAAAATCCGGAACGCGAGCGTGTCATCCGGCCATTTGATTTCTTTAAGAACAACGCTATTTATCTGTCAATTTTCAAAAACCAAATTTTCTCATGATGAGACGGATGAGGTTTCTACTAAAAAGCACAAGCGCCAATACTCCCAGTCCAAATCCACTTATATACAAACCGAGTTTCCAAGATAAGGGATCATACACAAAACGAACGGTATGTGAGCCAGCTGGTACCGGGACTGCCCGAAACACGAAATCCGCTCGATAAATTGGCTGTTCGTAACCGTCAACGTATGCACGCCAACCCGGATAATAGGTATCAGAGAGAAATAAAAGGCCCTCTTTTTTGGTTTGAGTACGAATAGTAACGTTGGATGGCTGATATGAAATAATTGAGGATTCTCCAGACCCTTCTCCGGTCAGCGCCGCTTTCCGCTCCTCAACCACCAGGGCGTTGTTGATATCAAATGAGGAATTAAGCAAGGTGTCAATAATCTTCTGATCCCGCTTCTCATATGCGGCGCTGTACGCCACAAATGTTCTTGGCACTGATTTTTTATATTCCCAAATACGCCACCGGTCGTTTTGCCAGGCAAGGGCAAATAATTCGGGCGGAAACCGGTCCGCCGGCCTGAGGATCTGATCTGCGCTTGCGTCTTTGCGTTCAAGAACGTACTTTACCCCAAGAATCGCCATGAGGCGAAGCCGCACGGGATTATCGGTCATCTTTTCGAATTGTCCTGTCTCGGAAAGAGTCGCGTCCGTCCGCTGGATTTGGTTGGTCAAAATTCCCCTCGTCTGGATGGTATTAAGAAACATGCCATAGCGATATGAATAGAGAGCTTCATATCCCTCAGGAGAAAACAGACGGAAGAAACTGGGAATATTACGGAGCACGTAGCCGTCACCGTAACTCCATACTCTATCCAATCCGGAAAGCTCCTGGAGCTTCTTTAACGGCTCTACCGGCGGATACTCATATCTTCTGTCGGAAAAATAAAGAATTTTTTGTGCAAAAAGAAACGCCCCGGCTATTGTAAGAATCGTCATTGAGGCAGTCAGATACAATTTCCTGTTTTTGAAAAACCCCAGCGAAAGAACAGTCGCGGCAAAAATTATTGACGGAAAGACGAGATTCCGTACGGAAACAGTCGCATATCCGTAAACTGTCTTTCGGGTGCTCTCATCAAAGAGACTATAGAGCTGACTTTTCGAAATAAAACTCATGCCTGCGGAAAAACCCCAGAGCATAAGGAGAGTAAGAAAAAAAACAATAACGGGCAGAGAAGTGAGGAAATTTTTTTTGTACGCTTCCCTGTGTTCAAGTCCGTAGGCAGCCAATACCGAGAAACCGAATGTCGCCAAAATAAAGATTCTAACCGGCAGCGCCACGTTGAGCAGTGGAACTTTTAACGTGTACAGAAGCCAGCTTGTTGGTAACGCAAAGCCCATCGAAAGCGTGACGAGAGAAAAAACCTTCCAAAAGCTGGGCACTTTTTTGTTTAGCAGCGCGAAGAATGTCAACAAAATTCCGGGAATTCCGATAAATATAGTATGTTCCTGCAGATATCTGAAGGGTGAAAAATTGTTATACACGCCGGGATTCCCCCAAAAGTCCGGAGCGAGAAATGTAACCAGATGAGGAAGAGGGGTAAGATACGCTTCAAAAAGGGAAAACGTGTCAACGTTGCCGCGCGGTGCATTGAGAAACGCCTCGATTGCCGGCACCCATTGGAACGCGACAAGAAGAATTGCAAGAACGAGAGCGCCGCTCAGGCGAAGTGCAATGTTGCCGCGCTCGTTTGAATCAGAAGAAAAAAATTTATAAAGATTCCAGGCCAAGAGTGTTATAACGAAATAGATGAACATTTGAGGAAATCCGCCAAGAGCGGATAAGCTTACTGCAAGGATAAAAAGAAATGTTCCTTTTACGGTTTTTTTCTCCCATACGAGATTTGATGCGTAAAGAGCAAGCGGAAGCCAGAGAATGGTGTGTCCCTTAACGATAACTTCTTCCCAAAATGCCATCATCCATCCGGAAAAAGCAAAAACTACGCTTCCAAAAATACTCGACGGGCTCGAAAGTTTTAACGATCGAAGGAAAAGATACATGAACCAACCCGAGAGAACCGGCGTACTCATGACAATCAAACTCCATGCGTCTGCCTGCGGAAAAATAAAATAGAAAAAATTGAGCGGATAAAACACTGCCGACTGATACATCGCATGATTTACGGAACCGGAAAACGCATAGGGGTTCCACAAAGGAATGCGACCTGCCTTCAACTGATCAATGGTGAATGTTCGATATGGGTAAAATAATTTAAGGTTGTCGTCTCCCAGTGGTTTATTCGGAACTCCAATCCCAAATCCGGGCTCATATTTCCAAGGGGAGTAAAATGAAACGAGCAGATTAAATGGTAACGGCACCTTTCTCTGAGTAAAATAGGGATAAAAAAAGAGGCCGCTTAAAAGAACGAAAATAAATAACACATACCAATGATTCCACTTGGATTTCATGTCGCCTTCTTTGCGATCACTACCATATTATCCTGAACCGGCATGTAGACCGGCAGTTTTGCTGCTCGCGAATGGCCAAACAAACGATAGAGTACGTCGGCAGTTTTACTTTCTCCCGTCGTACGGCCCAAATGGAGGACATACCGTAAGCTTAACCACTTCGACACTCTGAACCAGAGCGTAGGAACAAACCCTATCTGCTTTAAAAATCTCGTCAGATTATTGCGATTAAAGAAGAAAAGATGCTGGGGCGGTATGTAGAATGTCCATCTTCGTTTCAGGATGCGCGGCAGGAAACTTGATGTATCGCCTGTCGCAATCACCAAGATGCCGTCATCTTTGAGAAAGGTTTTCAGTTTCTGGATATCCGCCCGGGGATCTTTTAGATGTTCAAATACGTCAAAAAGCGTTATCACATCGAAAAACTTTTTGGGGTATTGCACGGTTTGAGCGGTACCCAATTGTATCTTTTGACCCCCTACTAATTTTTTTGCTTCCCGGACCGCATAGTTAGATGGGTCAAACCCGTATGCATCGTATCCGTGCCTTCTGCATAATTCTACAAAAAACCCCAGCGCGCACCCCACGTCGAGGACTCTGCCTCTGGGCTTTTGCACCTGAATTTTCTGGAGAAGCTTACGCATGTTTCTCACAATCAAGGGCTTATCATCCCGATAATTTACGTATGCACTCCTATGGGGATCACCGGTAAAATACCCTTTGCTGTAATGTTCCTCTATAAACGCGTAGTAGTCCTTATGGAGGATTGTCGTCGCAAGACCACAGGCGGGGCAACGGACTATGTCATGGTTGTTCTTCCTCAAAAAATGCGAGACCGGCGCTTTGCAAAGATAGCATTTCATGATCGAAAGATTTCACCGTCTCGCTTCCGCCAGCGAAGAGAACTTTTGTGCCGAGAGGCAAGAATGTGCCCAAGTCGCATGAGAGCTAACGCGTAGCCTTTCACCATAGCAAAATCTCCTCGAAGAACCGCCTTGACGAGCCGGATCGGGATAAATAGACTATGCATAAGCATCAAAGATCGATCCGAAAGGTTTTTCCAGACAAACGTAAATTGATTACGATAGGCAATGCGCTTTACCTCATCGGGGCTGAATTCGCTTTTTATTTTACCCTGTTCATGGTAATGCCTGATGATGCTTTTCGGCTCAAAGACGAGTTTGTAACCTGCTTTGAGCGCCCGGTAGGAAAGATCTATATCTTCCCAATAAAAGGGATTGTAGAGCGTGTCCATCCCTCCTAGCTCGTCCCATATTTTTTTCCTGAATGCTCCGCTCCCGCCGGAAACCCATGCGGTATCGGTTTTGTTTACTTCTCCGCGTGAATGAATGAAAAACCCCTTCGTCCACCGGGCAATACCCCTCCCTCGCAGGACTACTCCTCCTGAATCAAAACTTTTTTCAAGGCACCCGACTGCAAAAACTTTCGCCTCTGCAAAATGGACAAGGAGTGGAGCAAGGAATTCTTTTTCCGGCTCGACGTCGGTATTAAGAAGTACTACGATATCACCCGTTGCTGCAGCAACGCCGCAATTTACGTTACCCGCAAATCCCTGCCGCTTCCGGTTGACTACGACCTTCACTCTTGGAAAATGTTTATGCAGCCACTCAACCGATCCATCAACGGACGCATCATCGCTCACAATCACTTCGGCATTGCCCGCCGCTGCAATGACTTTCGGAAGATGCTTTTCCATAAGGAATACACCATTCCAATTGGGGATGACGATGCTTACTCGCAAATGCTGCTTCATAAGAAAAAACTACTTGAAGATACCATGCTACCCTCGGTAGCGCAAGATGATCGAGTGCCTACCCGCCGGCACAACGATGCCCTGAAAAAGATAGTTTGTGCGATAGATTGTCGTTTGTCGTCCGTCTATTTCTGCTCTCCAGCCGTCATCAAACATGTTTGCGATAAACAAAAAACGGGGACTCATCGCATTCTCATCAAGCAGTATTTCAGAATTATTGTACGATCGAATCTCGGCGAATTCACTCGACTGGACCGGTATGGGAAGCAGCGTCACCGGTCTTTCCACAAAGGCTCGTGTCTGAGGTTGAAACGATGTATCGAAGAGATTATTGAGAATCGTGCGTTTATCCCTTTCAAAGGAAACCCGTTCAACAAAATATGCCCTCGGAGTGCTTCGGGCGTCCTCATACACCCGGGTTTCCCCTTCCTGAAACACCTTGATTAAGTACGGCTTTTTCAAGTCCTCTAGGCTTAAGACGAACCGCACGTTGAGAAGTGGCAAGAGCGGAGAATCAATGTTATGTGGGGTTATAATTCTGTTAAATCCATAAGGGGGTGTAACGTCAGCTTTTCCCCGCTCGGACGCTGCGATAAATTGTTCGTAACTGCCTGCGTATATCGGGTCGTATCCTTCAATAGATTCCAATCCATAGTAGGCGGATACGTTCGGCGGTACGATACGACTATCAAGAACGGCAATGCGAAAAGGCTTGGGCTGGCTCTCAAGAAACTTCAATGCCTTCGTTTGTGGGAAAAAATATTCTCGGGGGGAAAACGGAGTAAATTTCCACGAAAATCGCAATAAGTCAAATGAGAGAAGAATGAGGCCCGCGATCTGCAGAATGATAGTATATTTTTTGAATGCCGCCACCTTCTTCCAGAGGATAAAAAGCAAGACACTCGCGGCAAAGAGCGCCGTCGGAAGAAGCAGGTTGTTTTTCGCCACTAAAAGCTGAGAAACGAGTTCTTGATTTGACCCGCGACTCAGGATAAACGCGGTAAACCATAGCGACGCGATTACTATGGCAATCGCTCCCAAAATTCTGACAAGTGCTTTTGCTTGTTTTGTGAAATAATCCGCACCAAAACCCACAAGCACAGAAAGAGCAAAATCGACGATCATCGTAAGTCTGGTAGGCTGCATCGCGGAAACAACAGGGAGACGGAACTCGTAGATAATCTTCGAAATGGGATTTGGCAACAAAAATACAAATGATAGGAAAAGGACCGCCGTCCAAAATCTGACACGGGAGTCGCTTCTTGCTATTGCAAGAAGCGCAAAGACTAAGCCGATGATTCCTATGTAACCGACAAACTCTCCATAATTCCATACCCCCCAGTAATTCAGAGTTGTGGGATTACCGAAGAAATCGGGAGCAATAAACTGCACGAGGTTCTGCCAAGGAAGAAACCAACCCGCTTCCCTCCAGTTGGTCGGGCCGGAAAATCTGCTGCTTTCCAGAAGAGAGCGAATCAGTGGTATCCATTGGATGGCTGTAAGCACAACAAAAAGGCCCACTATCCAAAAAAAGTGAACCATGACTTCTTTTTGCTGCGGCCGGGGAATCGCTGCAATTTTCCATAGCCCATAACCGATGGAAAGCAAAAAGGTATAGAAAAAAATTTGCAGGTGGCCGGCAAAAAAACTCATGGTGAGCGAGAACAAAAGAAGTATCCCCCATCGAAAACCAAACCGGGGGGATGCAATAATCTCGTCAAGGGATAGGAGAATAAGAGGAAGCCAAAGGGCTACCTGTACCATGGTCCCCCACGTAAGCCATGCCGTACTAAAACCACCGAAACTCCACACGACCGCTGCCATGGTGCTCGACCATGGCGAAAGCTTGAGATGTCGTAAATACACGTAAAGAAACAAACCGGCAAGGAGCGGCTGGATCACAATAATAATTGTCCAGGCAACCGGAAAATTAAATATGAAAAAAACTATGTTGATCGGGTAAAAAGCGGCGGCTTGAATGTTTGCATTGATTGGCGTACCGGAAAAGTTAAATGGGTTCCACCGCGGAAGTCGCCACTGTAACCATTGGTCAATGGCTATTTTTCTCCATGGTATTTGTTGGCGAACCGGATCAGTGATGAGAAAGTTTTTGAACGGTATTCCGCGGGGATATTGCTCCCTAAACAGATCGCGCCAGGGGTAATAAAGCCCGACGAGCGCATCACTGGGGACCGGAATTTTCCTCTGTAAAATAATGGGAGAAAAAAAGATCGCGACGACGGCGAAAAAAAGACCGATCCACCACCATTCTTTCTTAAATAGTTTCATCTCGTTATTTGTCCTAAAAGATGATCAAAGGAATCAAAAAATCTTTCCTCGGTAAACTCACTCGCCCGCCTCTGCGCCGGGGGCTTGAGCCGGCTTAATGCATTTTCGTCCGTGGCAAGAAGAAACGTATAGTCTAAAAGCTCATCAATGGTACTCCACAGGTATCCATTTTTCTTGTGATCGATTATTTCCCGCTGTCCTCCTCCGGCATAGACCACGGGGATGCAGCCTGCAGACATGGCTTCTACCGTTGAAATGCCGAAATGCTCCATGAGTTTTGGATCTGTCTCTCCGTATCCGGTCGCGTGCCAGTAAATTGCTGCCTTATTATAAAGCACGGCTAATTCTCTATAAGTAATGTTGGGAAGTAGTTTTACTCTGTGACCTCGCGACTGCTCCTTAAGAAAAGCAAAATATTTTTCATCGCTGGGCATGCGGCCCCCCGCTAGCACCAATTGCCACCCGGGAATTGACCGCTCGAGCTTCATAAACGTTTCTATCATTTCATGCTGCTTTTTCGCCTGATGGAAAGCAGTAAACCTCCCCACCGATAAAATCAGGTTTTCTTTTTTTTCCTTCGGAATGGACGCGATGCGATCTACCGGGGGATAAATAACCCGCGATTTCCGGATAAATCTGGGGTCAAGATTCTCTCTCGTAAACTCCGAGTTGCAGACAATTGCCTGGAATCTCCCCAACTTGAGCGGATTCGTCTCTAGTTTGGGAAATGGTACCTGGAAATGCAAAATATTGCGCCTTGCAAAGCTCGTTGGTATGCTCCCATCGCTTAGAAAAAATATTAGATCATACGCCCTTGATAGATAAAGCTTTCTGAGTAAATTTTTTCCTCGAAAGATATTCTGAGTAATTTTTATCCTCGAAAGATCAATGTCAAAACGCTTTTTGTATTCAGATAAAATAGAATCATCATCCCAAAATAATTCTACCCTATTGTGCCTTGACCAGTGCGATGCAAGGGTTAAGCTATAGCGCTCCCCTCCGCCGAAACCATCGAAATATGGATTATAAAATCCGATAAGCATAATAATATTTTATAACAAGAGAGCGAAAACCACGACCGGCCGTGGATCGCATCCAATCCGCGCGAAGCGCGAACAAGGCGTTTCAAAAAGAGCGAGCGTAAGCCCGCCCGATTTTTATACTCCCGACCAGCAGCAACACTACTGTTACGCCGGCAACAACCAGCCCCAACGTAAACGTCTGCGGCTGGTAACGAAATTCCACGGTATGATTTCCTGCAGGAAGTGCTACCGAGCGAAAAACGTAATCTGCGCGCAGAAGCCCAGCGGGCCGTCCGTCAATTGTCGTTTTCCATCCTTCATCATATGCATCGGAAAGGAAAAGTAGTTTCGGCACCAACGACGAGGTGCGTAACCGAACGTATGTGGGTTTATAGAGTTCAATCGCAACATCCCCATCTCCCGCTTGCGGTTCAATTGAAGGTCTATCTTCCAATACCACCGTCTGCCGCCTGTCTATCGTTGAATCAAAAAGTTTAGAAAGGATATCCTGACTGTTTTGCCCTAACACATATGACGATGCCAGAAATGCCCTGGGGTATGCCTTCGTATTCTCAAATATTTCAAAATAAGCATCTTTATATACTGATTGGTAATCCGGATATTTCCAAAAGGGATATGCCCAGATGTTCCTTCCGTCACTAGTCCTGTGGACAAGATAGCGCACGCCAAGTAACCTCAGCGCATCTTCCGTATATTTTCCCGCCTTATCAATAACCACAACGGAACGGGCAATATCACGGATCTTCCCATCCGCAAGAGCAGAAACAAATTCTCCGTATCTGCGCGGGTAAAGCGCATCGTATCCTTCTACTGAAGGAATACGAAATGTCGTGGCAAGTTCATTACCGAAATTTCCAAAGACTCTGGATATACCGACGCTCTGCTGCAAAAAAGCCACTACCGGCATGTCCGGATACATGTACTCTCTGGGGTCAAACGGCATCCACTTTGCTGCAAACCGCAGCATGTCTATGGCCGTAATCCCGATAAGGAGTGCGGTGCCGACTTTTTTTGTAAGCCCGCCGCGAAAACCAATCCAAAGAGAAGACACTGCTGCCAACACCATAAGCGTCGGAAATATACTGTTTCTCCTCGCAACGATGAGTTTTTCGGCGGATAAAGGCTTTCCTAACTCAAGCGCTCCCCAAAGAAAAACTAAAAAAATAATGACAACAATAGAAAGTTTTTTTACTCTGTCATAATCCTTTGTTTTCCAAAATGAACCCAAGCCGTCAAACCCATATGCCGAAAGCACGGCGAGCGAAAAGCTGGCAACAACGATAATCCGCGATGCGGCACTTGTAGAAAGAACCGGAATGCGCAGGACGAATAACGCATCCGTAAGGGGCGTCGGAAGGGCAAATAACAGGGCAGCAGCGCCAACAATAAAGAAGAACATCTCTTCCTTTGTCTTCTTGCGGGTAAGCGTCAACAGGGCAAGCAGGAGGGGGGCAACTCCTATAAAACCCGCCCATTCGGCATAATGGCCAAACCAATCATTCCGCGTAACCGGATTGCCATAAAAATCGGGTGCAAAAAATGTAATGAGGTAATTCCACGGAATAATCTCTCCCTTGGTAAAGCTCACACTCCTCACTGCCCGTTCGTACGCTGCAAGCGACGGAAAAATCTGAGGACTACTTAATGCAATTCCCGCCAGGAAAAACAAAAAGGCACGGACGGTCGGCCTCCACTTTCCACTTATCCGCCCCTGATAAAAAATATAGGCAAAAGAAAAGAGGCTAACATAAAGACTGATTTGGAAATGACCCGACAAAAACGAAAGAGCCAAAGACGCTGAAATGAGTAGTCCATACCACCACACTTTTGTCTTAAAATACTTGTGGATTGCCAGAAGAGTAAGCGGTAACCACAGGACGGCGTATCCAAGCGTACCATACGCCATCCATACGACGATAAATCCGGAAAACATAAAGGCAAGACTTCCTATCGTGCTTCCCGACTGCGATCGGCCAAGCGTCCGCAGATACATATAGAGAAATAATCCCGCAAGAAGCGGCTGCAGAAGGACAAGCCAGCTCCATGCATCTATTTGGTTCATGAAAAAAAACAGAAGGTTCATGGGTGAAAAAACCGCAGACTGATAATTTGCAAGAAGCGGCGTACCGCTAAAACTATATGGATTCCACAGGGGAACTTCACCGAGTTTCCAAGTGTCTATAGTTAATTTTTTCCAAGGATAAATTTGTGTGATAACGTCCGGCATCGCGTTATTTTTCACGGGCATACCGTAGGCCGCACTCCAAGGAGGAAAAAACGTCACGAGATATTTTGAAGGGAATGGCACAAACCCCTTGAGGATATACGGCTGGGCAAACAGGAGCCAAATGGTAAAAATAATTCCGATTGGCCACCAGTTCGTCAAGAAACGCTTGATATTTTGTTCTGTATTTCCCATAATTTCGCGTAGGTAATAAATGTGCTAAATGCCTGGAACATGCTTTCAATCCAACCGACCGCCCCAGCCTGAAATCCTCTCTGGTGAAAAAAAGATTCGTTAAATGAAGCGATCATTACTCGGATAAATCTCCACCAAACAATAGTCGGATGACCCGCCTGAAACCGCAGCACCGCTTCGATTTCAGACCACTGATTTGTCTTTACCACCATCTCTTCCAGCGTCCTATGAGTCGTATGAACAAGGGGATGGATAAATTCTCCAACTGATCCGTATATTTTTGGAGATTCATGGATTTGTCCTGCCCATCCATTGAGCCCTTTTGACCAAAAGAAACGCTCCATTTTATCTTGATACGGCCATGGATGTCCGAGATAAAAATTTTTGCGACGGAGAAAATACGCAGCAGGAGAAGTGCCAGGTTTGTAATTACGAACAGTTGCCTGTATTTCTGAGGCAAGCTCAGGCGATACGAGCTCGTCGCTATCGACATAGAGCAGAAAATTTCCTTTTGCACTTTCTCTCCCCGTATTTCTCAGGTGGGCAAAATCTGTTCTCACTTTATCTTCAACCACAAAAGCTCCCATTTTCCGTGCAATTTTTTTTGTGTCGTCGGTGGAGCCGTTGTCAACGATGATAATTTCATCCGTCCACGATACGCTCTGCATACATGATGCGATCCTCGTCGCATCGTTTTTAGTAAGAATGATTGTTGAAATTTTAGAATTTGCGCGGTTCATATTGCTTGCCAAATTTCCCGAAAAAAGCATCAAACACTGCCTTGCGCCTGACTGTCGAACCCCACAGAACCAATCCGACTGCCTCACGCAGAAGCGCGGCTTTTGTCCGCATCGGTGCGTAGCGCATGCCGACTAGGAGCCTGTTGCGCGTCAGATAGTATTCATGCAAAGGATTTCCAGCCCCGCCGGAGGAACCCGCATTGACGTGCCAAATAACTGATTTTGGATAGTAATGAAGGCCATATCCTGCCCGTTTCGCACGAAGACAAAAATCGAGATCCTCAAAGTAAAGGTAATAGGCATCGTCGAGGAAACCAACCTTTTCAAAAACCTCTCTTCGTATCATCATGGAACAACCTGTTATAAATGCCGTCTCGCTCTCCTTGTCATACTGGCCTTTATCTACCTCGTCAACACCTCTGTGACTTGCATACATGTTCTCCCAATCGACCAGCCCTCCGGCGTACCAAATGACGCGTCCCTGATCCCTTGCCTTGTATCGGTCCTTATGAAATTCATGGCCGGGCGCAAAGTAAATTTTTGATCCCACAATGCCTACCCCTCTATCCTCAAACGCATCAACGAGACAAAGCGCATTCTTCTCTACGATGGTGTCGTTATTGAGAAGCCATATAAACTGGGTCCTTTTCTCCAGGGCCGCGCGAATGCCCACGTTGTTTCCTCCGGTAAAACCAAGATTTTTGCCCGTTTCTATAATCCGCACCCACGGATGAGCTCTTTGTATCACGGAGACAGAATCATTGGTTGACCCGTTATCAACAACAATGACATCTATATCATTCCCCCGCGCGTTCATCTTTTTAAGAGAATCAAGCACGGCCAAGGTGTCGTTCTTGCCATTCCAGTTAACGATGACTATTGCTATCTTCTTCATGAATAGTAATTATCTTGTGACGAACGCACGGAGAAGTTTATACCAAAGCTTCTTAAGCGGAGGCGCGTCTTTCATCTGCTCCGTCAACATCCAGTAGGTAACGATTTTCCCGGAATCGCGCATTTCCCGGACCCCCCGGGAGAGCGGAATTTCCATTTGAGAAAATTCCTGTTTTTCCCAAAGTTTTGCAAAGACCAAAAATGAATAAAACGCCTGCAATAGGCTTAAAACTAATCCGTGGAGTCCATCCTTATATCCCTCCTGAGCGAAATAAATTTTGACAAAATCCGAAACCGGGAATCGTATCGCATCATACCAGCGCACCAGACTTCCCACGGCAAGAAGATTTTCTACTTCGTTCTCGGTATAAATATTCTCCATTTTCCATAGGTACTCTCTGATGCTCTCATAGTTATAATGGAGATAGGGAATATCGAGTATTTCCGTTGGGCCGTCGATGGCAATATATTCGTGGACATGCTTACACGGATACGTTCCCTTGCCGCGCCGAAAAAGCCGAAGCTGCCTGTCCGGCCACCACAGTCCATGTTGTATCCACTTGCCAAAAATAATATTTTTCCGGGGTATCCAGTACCCGTTGAAGCGGGACGTTGAGACGTTTTTTCGTATCTCTTTTGCTAATTCCTCGGGGATGACTTCATCCGAATCCAGGCAAAGAATCCAATCGCCCGCGGCCTTCGTAAATCCGTAATTTTTGTTTCTGTTGAGCATCGGGTAGTTTGGTTGTTGAAAAACCTTCGCGGTAAAACGTTTGGCGATAGCGGCCGTATTATCTGTCGAGGAACTGTCAACGACAACAATCTCATCTGCCCAACGCACCGAAGACAAACACCGTGCTAAATGTTTTTCTTCGTTATATGCGGTTACAACTACGCTAATGGTAATTTTTTTCATATCTTCTTGGGCATCAAACTCATTATTTTTTCTCTGTCAAAAATCCACAGGAGGCCCGCATACAGTATAACACCAGATAATCCCACAAGCGCCAACCTCCAGAAAACGTACGGCGCAGACCGGACAAAAAACGCATACCATCCCGCCTGAACGCCTGCCGCAACCAGGGGTATACGAATCGATTTCCAAAACCGAATTGGCGCTATTGTCTTTACGATATACACCACCACGACAAGCGTCAGCGAGATAATAACGAGAGCTATCGAGAATCCGGAAAAGCTAAATATCGATATAAACCATACGCCTAAAATCCACGTAAGCGCTGTCCACATAACCATAAGCCATAAGGTTATTTTGATTCTCCCCACTGCATTGAATGCGTTGGTAAGCGGAGTTGAAAAGCCCGCGAGAACTGCCGCAACTGCGAAGAGATAGAAAGAAAAGAGTGCCGGTTCCCACTTTGCGTATTTGGGAACGAGCGAAATAAGGGGAGCCATAAAAAATATGAGCCCGACGGTGCTCGGCAATATGGTGGCCGCTAAACCAAAAAGCGTCTTTTCTATCGCCGTGCCGAGAACCTTTGCATCGTGTTGGAGACGCGAATATGCCGGGAAGGTTACTCTGATCACGGCATCCATGAAGAGTCGGAGAGGAACATCTGCCCACTTTTTCGCCCACCCAATGTAGCCCACTTCTGAAAATGTAAGTATTTTGCCCAAAAAAACCGTAAATAAATCATCTTTAACCAGTCCGAGAAAGGAATTAAGCTGAAACGGAATGCCGAAGCGCAGCAGTGTGCGCGCAGATTCTCTCCTGATTCCAAAGCCTATCCGCCAGGGAGAAATCACATACATAACAACAAGTCCTGCTATGCCGCGCACTAACACCGCCCACGTAAAACTTGCTATGCCGAACCCCCGCCAGGCCAAAAACACTGCAATGCCATAAAAAGCAATTGTCTCTACAATACTTGGGATGACTAATTTTTGAAACTCAAGGTCCCGCTCTAAAAGTACGGAGGGAATTGTTTTGAGTGATGAGAGGAAAAAAGAAACTACCAAGGCACGGAAAAGCCAGAGACCTGAAGTATCCAGCGCGTAAAAGCGTGCAATCTTATTTGAAAGAAGAAGGGCGGCCGCCGTCAGGAGCGCCACAAGCATTTGTTGAATGGTAAATGTGGTAACAAGATCCTCTCTCATCAGTGTTTCCTTCTTTTGGATAAGCGCTGCAGCAAGACCAACGTCGGAAAAATATCCTAAAAACGAGATAATCGCGGACACTACATAAAAGACGCCAAAAATTGCGGGAGAAAGAAAAATTGTCAGGAGAAACGTTGCGGCGAATGCAACCACCTGGAGGAGAAAGGTGCGTGAGGTTAGCGCGACAACCCCGTGAAGTGACTTCTTTTTGATGAGCGCGATATCTATATCAACGTCTGGCATATGTGCGAAGCTTTACCCATGGCCTTGTGACGAACATCCTCCCCAGACCCCTGAGATCTCCGGTCGCCGTTTTGAGAACCCGTACGGTGGAGCCGGGATTATCTACCCACGTAACCGGCTCTTCATAAATATGATAACCGAGCTTTTCCGCGAGAAGTAACAACTCTGAATCGAAAAACCATTCATTGTCTTGAATGTGGGGAATAAGCGAACGAACCGCGTGGCGCGTCGCGGCCTTGAACCCGCACTGCGCATCGCTAAAGTGTACCCAAAAAAATGTTTTAATAAGCATGATGTACCCTTTCGACGTTATCGTACGCAGTCTGTTGCGCCCGTATACCCTGCTTCCTCTGGCGTTACGTGTCCCGATAGCAAGATCGTAACCCCTGGTAAGCGACCGGACCAAAGGGGAAAAATGCTTAAGATCGGTAGAAAGGTCCACGTCCATGTATGCAACAACGTCATCCGCACAATGCTGCCATGCGTATTTTACGGCTCTTCCCCTGCCCTTTTGATTGAGATGAATTACATGAATCCGTGCATCCTTCCTCATCAATGCCCGGGCAATGTCGTACGTTTTGTCCGTTGAGGCATTATCCGCAATAGTCACGCTCCAGACAAAATCTTTTAAATTCTCCGAAAGGTAACGAACGAGCGTCCGCACACTGGTTTCTAGCTCACCGGACTCGTTGTGTACCGGGATAACAATATTAAGCGTTGGTTTTTTTCCCATAGGCATAAATAAGAAAAAGTATTGTTACGATACTTACGGCATTGGCAAGCGAACGAACCGGCGTGTTGACAAGTCTCATCTCGACGACCGAATACCCTTGTGGCACCGGCACGGTAGGAAGTCCCCGGACCAGCTTCGCCTCTGTCTCTTTGCCGTTTACCCAATATTTCCACCCAGGAAAATATGCTCGGTTGATGGTGATAATCTGATCCGACGTGCTCATAAGGATAAACTTTGCATATGTCTCGCGATCTATTTCCGTCTCGACACGGAAAGACTGGGTAGGAACAATGGCCTCGCTCGGAACATCCGAAACGCTTTTTGGTCTCTCAATGGCCGCCGGCAGATATTCATCGGAGATTTTTGAGACTCGAAAACGCAACTCTTCCCTGCTTTCAAATGCCTTTGGATCTCTCGCATAGAGATATTGAGGCCTGAATAGTTTGGCGCTGTAGATGATCGTTCCAACGGCTAAAATGCACATGATTAGTATACGAAAAAGCGAGTTTTTCGGGATGACCACGAGACTTGCAGAAAGCAAAGAAAGCCCAAATATTGCAAAGACCAAAAAACGCCAGGGATACTGAATGAAGGCAAAGCCCGGCAGGACCGTCCATGCGAATGAAGAAACCGGAAGCATAAAAAATAGCGCAAGCATCGTCATACCAAATGCAAGCCAGATAAACTGAGGCACCCGTAATTTTTTTCTTATGAACCAAAGAAGAAGCGCAACACCTGCACCTAAAATCTGAAGCTTACCCAACCGAAATGACAAGCCGTCTGAACATCCGGGGACAGATCCGCCAAACCCCCAGGGCGAATTCCAAAGTTGAGATAAGCAAACAAAGTGATCAGTGTAACGGGCAGAGGAACCGATTTGCGCGGCAACGGTAGTGTAGCGCATTTCGGCAATTGCCGGAAGCCAAAAAAATGCCGTTATTCCCAGACCGGCAAGAAGCGTAAGTACGTGAGTGCGCAGAAGACTTCGTTCTACTCTTTTTTGAAAAATCCTTACGGCCCAAAACGCCACGAGAGATAGCATCGACAAAACGATTACAATGTAACCTAAAATAGTATGAGATACGATGACCCCCGCAAGTCCGAGACTTCCTACGAGAATTGCTTTCTTTTGTTTCTCTACGCCCGAAAAACTTGACAAAATGCTCCAAAAAATGAGCGGTAAAAAAATAAGCGCCCAAAATTCCCCTACCGCGCCTCGCACATACACTTGTACCGCATGATAAGGCGCATAGAGATAAAGGATGCCGGCCGCTATTGCCCCTTCCTGTCCAAGAAAAGGGACAACAGAAAAGTACATACTAATGGCTGCAAGCACCATACCCAAAACAAACATCGCCTTTGTCGCGGAGAGTCCGGACATTCCCAATGCGTACAGCGCCCCTCCTGCGTAGTAGGGCAACGGGCCGTAAAAATTAAAGATCGGATATCCATATCCGTATCCCAGATCCGAAACCCATCGAACGGGAAATTGCCCGTTGCGTATGGCCGCTCCCATCGCGACCACCCGCCCAACCTGAGTATCGTCGTGCATCGGAAAAAATCCCGGCGAAAACAGAGGCCGAACCGCCCAATATGAGGCAAGGATTATTATGCTTATTCCCACGATAAATCGCCACATAATTACGCTTTTTTTGTCTTCCAGCGCGGAGTCAGTATCCCTAACGCGGCAAGCGACACGATCGATACAACGTCGGCTAAAAGTCGAGCCGGCGTCTCGCGAAATTCTGCAAGAATTTTGTGTCTGCCTGACGGCACGGCAATCCTCATCACGCCATATGGATTACGATAATTTATGGTCGCCGGCACACCATCAAGCGCAGCACCCCAGCCAGGATAATAAATGGTGTTTATTTGCACTATGCTATTTTCAGCGGCTTCAACGGTCGCATTTATTCGCTGCGTACCAGTACCGTTCATATAAATTTTCCCCTTTCCTAATACGAATTCAATCTTCGCCGCTGGTCTGCGCTCCGGCTTCTTGATAACCCAACGCGGCATGTACTCGTCCGCCACGGTCGTCGTCGCCTCGTTTGTCGTATAATATCCTTCAGGGTAAGCAATGTATTGTATTTTTTGGAGCATCGGTATGGCAAAAATGAGCAAAATCACCAGACTCAAGGCTGTCATGGCAAAACGTATTCCTTTCGGTACCTCTGTCAGGACAGATGCAAACATCCATGGCGCCGCAACCGTCGAAACTGCTAACCATCTATAAGGAAACTGTATAAGCCTCGCAAGAACTCTCCAAGACCAGATGACTGAAGAGAATGGCGTCGCGAGTATTATAGCGACGATAAATATCGTAAGGAAAAAAATATTTGTGCGGTCCCACTTTTTTCTCGGCCGCATAAGGAGTGACAAAGCAATGAGAAGATTTGCGACTCCGAGAAGTCCGATGTTTTCGGCTGTCACAAAAAAACGCCCTGGGTCAGATATCACAGTGTTGTCAAAGATAACGAAGCGGCGTTCAAAAAATGCCGGAAGCCAGAAAAAACCGGCAATGCCTATGCCAATCGTCAAAGGCAACAAAAATTCATTCTTACGGTGAATACTCATATAAAGTATGTACACTCCCACAAAAAGCATCGCGAGTGTATTGTGGCTTAGAATGAGAAATCCTACCGCCAGGCTAAAAAGCCATCGCCTCCCGGTCGAAAGACTATAAAAACCCACGACTGCCGGAAATAATGCCAGCACCTCACCGACCGATCCTCGGCGATATATATCAAAGATGATATAGGGAGCCAATATAAACGCCACGGCGCCGACCGCGGCAGGAAGCCTATCAAATCTCGTTCTGAGCCATAAAAAAACCGTGAGCGCTGACCCGACAACCGACAATGCAATAACTATCTTCACCGTATCCACAAAAGAAAAGCCCGCAGCGCGAATGAGAGAACCGAGATACATAAAACCTGGATAGAGAAAATTTGCCACCGGATACCCGTAACTTTGATTCAGTCTCCCTAAAAAGCGCACGGGGAACTGACCTTGTCTTAGGCTCTGAAAAAAAGCGGATAGCCGAATAATCATCCATTCGCCGTCGTCGGACACAAAAAATCCGGGCCGCAAGAGCGGCCACAGGAGAAAAGCAAGCGCTGCGATGATCAGGAGGTACACCCACCACTCAGACAAAAACTTTTTCATATCGAGGGCTTCGTCGTTCCTTCTGGTATCACCTGAAAAAACCGAAGCTTTCTATCTTCACGGTTGCCCTTTTGATATTCAAAGATTTCGCGGAGAGGCCATCCTGCCGGTATAATTTGAGTTTGATTCATGACAAAAAACGTCGGTCTCGCACGGGCTGAATCGGCCATTTCAGAAGGTATCGTTTTGGGAATGGGCCAGAAACCCTTCGCCTCTATATTGGGATTGTCGATAGCATACATTTCAATCGCCGCAGGCAAAAGCCCAAACGTTCCCTCGGTAAACACCGCGATTTTGCTCTTGCTAGAGGCGTCTTTGAGATACCTATTTACTTCTGCTACCCCCCAACCGGCCGGCCAATTGTCAATGTACTGGCCTCTGTCGGCGTCGGGAATCCGTGCATAGAGAGGATTGGTGATTATAAAGTAATCGATAAAAAGACTCTGGCTAAATAAAACAATAATTGCCGCAAGCTTCCACACGTTCGTCCTGAGGCGGCTAATGAGCCAATCTGTCACAACAGCCACCAAAACCAAAAGCGGCATCGTCATAAATAAAATGAACCTGGGATAAAGCACCTTCCCAAAAAGGGCGAGGGCAACAAACGGTGCAAACCAAAAAATGAAAAGCACGAGCTTCTCCCGCAGATTTTTCCATGGGACAATAATCCCCGCGAGTGTCGCAATAAACAGAGGAAGGGTCAAATAGCCTCGCAGCCAGTCAAACAAGCCGCTCAGGTTTCCCTGAAGGAACGTAAACGGATGGGTAAACCACTCGGAAAACGTATAGATAAACACATTGTCTTTCTCTGCAACCATAGAAAAAAACGGAGAAAGCCGAAGAATACTATAAAACACCTGTGAGAGTACTGCAGCCAGAGCTGCGAGTCCGGCCCATCGAAAAAGTCTGCCCGCCAGCCCCTTTTTTTTCACGTCAAAAAGAACGAGGGTCCCCGGGAGAAGATACAAACTAAAAAAACCCGACGTTTTATTGAGCATGCCGGCACCCAATGTCATCCCCAAAATGAGCGCAATGTCAGCTCGACCCTCCCGAACCAAGCGGACCGCAAAATACAAATTCCAAATATAAAAGGCGGCAACTAAGCTGTCATAGAGTGCCATACGGTCATACATAAGGGCAAATGGAGAGACGAGATACAGAAGCGGGGCAAGAATGGCAATCCGCGAGCTTCGGAAAAGTTCAAATGAAAGGAACGCTAAACCAATGATACTCGCACCGCCGGCGATGACCGACGCAAGCCTCCCGACAAACAGCGGGTCGCCGCGGACCACTCGCAGAAGTACCATGACGATCCAGGTAAACATAGGCTGTTTCCCGTCCGTAAGCGAGATAAACCGCCAGTTGGCGTCTCTCGCTCCAATCTGAGACCAACGGATATAGATTGCTTCATCCGTAAATATGGGAAGTTTTGTAAGGTTTGGAAGCCTCATAGCGAGGTAGAGACCCAGAAGAAGCAAGAGTACGAGAATCACCTTCCCCCATCCGGGTGATTTTATTGTCATATATTCGATTATACTCAAAGCAACAAAAGGGGAGCAAACGTAAAATTCGTTAGAAGAATCTAATCGAGAAAGTTCCAAGAATCTGGCTTTAGGTCTTCAACGAAAAACGTCTCTTAACAATGAGCATGAGAACAGAGAGAACAATCGGAATCCACATAAGGATCACGCGGGCAGCAGGAACCGGCGGATTGTAGTTACCGAGATACAAATATGGGACATAGCGAAGCAGAAGACCTGCGGAAATGCCAAAAGAGAGAATCGTGATGTCCCGACTCCCCGGTAAAAGTGCGACAAAAGGCATAATCCAGACCCAATACCACGGTAAAAATTCTCGTTTTGAGATAACGAGGATAAGTCCAAAAAACATGAACGCGAGCGCAACAAGACGATTCCATTTTAGGACATACGCGGGGATGAGGAAAAGGGTCATGAATTTAAGAGCTACCGATATCGAAAGGGCAAACCATGAACCCCATTTATTGTTGGTACGATAGAGGTAATAGGCAAATACCGCCGCCGCCATCATCGCAATATCGTTGTGACCGCTTACCAGAGTTTCAATCATGATAAGCGGATTAAAAGCAAAAATTGCCATGCTGAGTACTTTATGTTTCGGTTCGATCATCGCGATAACGTTACCGATGAGCCATATCGTCGCAAGGTAAAAGAATGCCGCGAGAATTTTTATGTTCCACATAATGAGAAGAAAATATCCAAACCCCAAAAGATACGCCGGCAATGTAAGACCAATCCAGACGGGTGTATAGGCGGTAGGCAAATGGATCCAGCGCATAAACATAATCCAGGGTTCAATACCGATAAGTTGTCCTGGGATGAGTACGTAAGGATTTTGACGATAGACAAGAACCGTTTTGGCAGTAAACATGTAATTAAATATGTCAGCAGAAAAGGCGGGGTAGGAAAAAACGACGACAATGGTTACCAAGAAAACAATACGCCAGAGGAACCGTTCATCCAATCTCCCTCGGGCCGCAAGTCTCAAGACGGTTCCATAGAGGACAAAAAAAGCGGTAAGAATCAATAGGTAGAGACCCGTTGACAACGGGCGCTGAAAATACCCTATGTATTGAAAATATTTTTGTATAATCTGCCATATGCTTGTCCGGGACAACGTGAGGTTTAAATCTACCTGTGTATAGGAGTACAAAAAAAGAAAAACAGAGAACGCGGCATAGCAAAAGAGGAGAATTTTTTGATATTTCATAGAACCACTTACCCGTATTGACCTCGGAGCGCGTTGAGTCTAATCCGCACAATATCAATAAATCCTTGCCAGGAGTCTCTGAGAGGATTTACCCTTCTGGTTTCTACATAATGCCATTCGACGGGAACTTCCTTGATTTTGTATCCTAATTTTTTCGCTATAAAAAGTAGCTCTATGTCAAAACCTGCTGTCACCATCGCGCCGCTGGCGCGTTGGTGATCTTTGTAAAGCCTAAGACGCGAGAAAATGTCGTGTACAACTTCTTTGCGGAATGCCTTAAACCCGCATTGCGTGTCGGTTATGCCATGAAGACCAAGAATAATACTGCGGAGAATCATAAATCCCCGTGCCATGACAAGCCGCATGAGGGGTGCGCCCTCGCGACGACCCCGCCGGGAACCGATGACTACGTCATATCCCCTGTCAAACCACGGAAGCACCACGGTAAGCTCGGTAATGGGCGTTGCTTGATCCAGATCACTAAAAAGAACAATGTCCCCCCGGGCGTGACTCATACCGGTCATCACGGTTATTGCTTTGCCCTGATGGGAGTTATTGACGAGTCGGAATCCTCTATTTGACGAACAGAAGTTTTCTAACAGTTCTTTTGTTTCGTCTGTTGAGCCATCGTTTACAATAACTACTTCCCACTGATATGTCTGCTTCTCAAGGTAATGCAACACTTTCTCGAGGGCACCGAGGCGGATATTTGTTGCTTCGTTGTATGCAGGGACGACAACCGTTACGAATGTGCGTATCACTGTGTACCCCCGGTATAGTGAATCAAGCGATAAATAGTAATAAACGACGCGTCCCAAACGCCGGCAATCTCCGCACGTCCAAAGCCGGCGATTTCCCAAAGAGAATTCCCAAGCGGCTGACACATGGATTTCGGAAGCTCGCAAATGACGATGAGTTGATCGGTGACGGTCCGGCGCCGGGGATCATTGATCTCATTTTCAATAGTTACCGGCGCACGCCCCCATACCTCAAAAAAATATCGGTACGCATAGTCAGAATTCTGGCCAGTGATGAGGGCAAAATTAAAAGGCTTTCCTTCCGTTTTCGACAGGGCGATCGCGGCAATATTTTTTGCTTGACTAAGCTGATTATTTGGCGGAAAAAGAAACGGCCTTCCTTGCCAGTTAAAAAATACGAGCCCGCCAACCGCAAAAAATGTCAAAGCTTTTCCAAAAACATTTCTTCGCGCGATAAGCCAAAAAATGAGGCCAATAAGAAGAAAAGGAAGCGGAAAAACGATACCAAAATAATAATCGTATATGGCCCTCTTATAAAATCCAAACAGAACAATGGTCGTGACAAACCACACGGAAAGAAGCTGTAATGCACGCCGTTGACGCACATCCAGACGCCGTTGAAATAATAAAAAGACAACCGTTACTACGCTCATGAAAATAGACAGCCTCGTCCCCGTAAGCCACGCCCATTTCTGCCAAACCGTGTATCGATACCACCATTCGGGCTGTGGAAAACGAAGAAGCAGACGGCCGAAAAGGCGGAAAGTAACGTCGTTAATATTCTGAACAAACGTCATAAACTGAAATCCCGTATCTTTACCCGTGAGGAGAAACCGGATAACGGTCTGCGTATTCGGAAAACCGTGCCGCACTTCAAACAGCAAAAATGGAAAATACCCAAGTATAAAGCCCGCTCCGACGGCAACGAACGTTCGCAGAAGCGACTCGGGTTTTGCAAACAACAGAGTGTAGGCTGCGACAACAAGAAAAAGAAAACTGAAAAGGTAATGAAGTTGCAACCCTATACCCAACACAATGCCAATCCCGCCATACACCACCAGCCGCTTCGAGAACGTTGCACGCCAGAGAAGATACATAAGGAGAATTGAAAAAAATGGGACGGGGTTTGGGTTCCATGAAGACCTTGAATATGCAATGACAAGGGGCGATACCGCATATAAGCCTGCGGCTATGAGTCCAACCCAGTCATTAAAAAAATTCTTGCCGGCGAGATAAACGATATAAATCGTTGCAATCCCAAAGATAGCTACCATTACCGCCGGCCCGCTGGGATCGAGCCGCCAAAGCCAAAGAAACGGGAGCATAAAATAATAATAGATGGGGCCCAAGAAGAACCCTCCCACAGAGGCGGTCGGCCCTAAAAGCGTAAATTTACCATCGACAATCATCCGTTTAACAACCAGCACATCCCTTCCCTCGTCCCCCAAAAACGTCATATATTCCGAAATCTTATAGACACGCAAATACGCTCCGACCAGAAGTATGACAAAGAGAATGCCTATTGCAAGGAGTTGGCTGCGGAATTTATTTGGTATGCGCATGGTGTTTCTTCCAAATTACGAGAGAGTACATGATGTAGTTCCATATCAAACCAAGACCTACCCCGATAATATAAAATATGCGATAGCGCTGCACGCCGAATACCCAAGATCCCATTGCCACCGTACCCGCTTGGATGACAATGGCTCCCACGGACGTGAGATTAAATTGGATAAATTTCGGCACCATCTTTATTCCGCGAATTTTACTATGACGGAACGTCCAGCTGTTATTGAGAAAAAAATTTGAAACGATCGCAACCTCCGCACCTAAGGCACTTGCCGCTGCGGGATGCCAACCAACCCGTACGAATAACTCTAGGACGATCGTGTTGATGACAAACCCGATTGTTCCGACCGCCGCAAACTTAAAAAATTGCATCCGGACAATCTCTTTGAGTCGGGTTGAAATAATATAGAGATAAATATTGAGAATATAATGAAGAGGGGCAATCTTCGATCTCCCAAATCTCCTGTCTGTAAAATGGATTGGCACTTCTCTAACTTTTGCACCTGAGACCACCGCATTATGCAGGAATGCGATTTGGAAAACATATCCGCTGTACCGCGCTACGCGCTCTTTTGCACGCTCGTAATAGATTTTACGGAACGCACGGTACCCGCCCGTCCAATCGTGAATTTCGGGATGCCCCAATCCAAACCTTACAATAGCGTTACCCACTACGCTGTAGATTTTTCTGTGTATTCCCCAATTAGCAGGAATTGATCCCCCGGGAATGTACCGGCTTCCGACAGCAAAATCAGCCCCCTCGCTAATCTTTTTCAAAAATTCAGGCAGCTTGTTCGGGTCGTGAGAAAGATCCGCATCTATCTGTACAAGGGTGTCTGCTCCAAAGGTCTCCACGGCATATTTCATGCCCCGCAGAAGCGCTCTTCCGAGTCCTTCTTTCCGTCCTGTCAATAAAAACACGTCTTTATGAGACTGCGCAAATTGACGAACACGCTCTTGGGTCCCATCAGGTGAGTTGTCATCGACAACAAGAAGCACAATTGTATAGTGTTTTAGTTGTGCGCGAACAGAATCGAGTTTTTCCAGAAGTTCAACAATATTCTCCCGCTCATTATACGTGGGGATTATTACAACAACCTTCATAGAGGGATTTATACCCTTTCCCGCCAGTAGTTCAGAAGTTCCTCCATTGTCTTCTCGAAAGGAATCTGCGGCTTCCATCCCGTTTTTGCTCTGAACTTGCTGCTGTCGCCGGTAAGTACCGGGACGTCCGACGGCCGCATACGAAGCGGATCCTTTTTAATCTTTGGCTTCACTTTACTAAAAGAAAGGAGAAGACTCAGCATGTCGCCAATCTTGACCGACGTGCCCGTACAGATGTTATAGACGTCACCGGGATCGCACTTCTGCACGGCGAGAAGGTATGCATTCACCATGTCCCGAACATCGGTATAATCGCGGCTTGAATCCAGGTTACCGACAAAAACAACCGGCTCCTGCCTCCCTTTCTCAATGAGCGCGATCTGCTTGGCAAAGTTGGACTCGGCAAACGTTTCTCCCCGCCGCGGGCCCGTATGATTAAATCCGCGCGTTCTCACGATTCTCATTTTGTAGGACTGAAAATACTGATATCCCAAATAGTCCATGGCGACTTTCGACACCGCATACGGAGAGAGAGGTCGCAGAGGATTCGTTTCTTTAATCGGTATCTCATCGGGCTTCACTAACCCATATTCCTCGGAAGAACAGGCAATCTGGATTACCGGATCGATCCCCACCTGACGGACCGCTTCAAACAGGTTTGCGCTTCCGACGACGTTGACCTCAAGAGTGACAGAAGGCGAACCCCATGAGGTGGGCACAAATGATTGTGCGGCCAGATGAAAAATATAGTCCGGTTTAATACGCGAAATGGTCGAATAGAGACTATGAGAATCAAGAAGATCAGCATCTTCTAAGTGAAGTTTAGTAATGATCCGTTCGATATGATCCTTTTTTGTCCGAGGCCGACTCAAACCATACACCTCATATCCCTTTTTCAAAAGGAGTTCTGCAAGATGACTTCCCGCAAAACCTGCAATGCCTGTTATAAGCACTCTCTTTGCCATATTCCTCCTTTTACATTCTCCCTACACCATAATACATTAAACCGAGCTCTTTAACACGGGCAGGTTCGTAAATATTTCTCCCGTCAAAGAGCACCGAACCCTTTGCTCCTTTTGCCAGACGCAAAAGATCGAGCTGACGGAACTCATTCCATTCGGTCACGACCGCAATGGCGTCCGCATTCTTCACTGCCTGGTACGCGTCCTTCGCATACCGAACGGATGGCGGCAGTAAGGCTTTCGCGTTAGGCATGGCGACCGGATCATATACGGTAATTTTTGCACCGTGTTTTATAAGCTGGGTTATGATGGAAATCGAGGGCGCGTCCCGCATGTCATCGGTGTTGGGTTTAAATGAAAGACCCAATATGGCAATCGCCTTGCCTTTGAGATTTCCGTGGAAATGGCGGATTATTTTGTCTACAAAGTGTTCCTGTGCCTGCCGGTTTACCTCATCAACTGCCTTGAGAAGTCCAAACTCGTATCCGTGCTCTTTCGCAAGCGCCATAAGCGCCTTGACATCCTTGGGAAAACAGCTTCCTCCGTAGCCAACTCCCGGATAAAGAAAGCTCCTGCCGATTCGTTTGTCCAAACCAACGCCTTCAAGAACTTTTTCTACGTCTGCCCCGACTTTCTCCGATAAAAAGGCGATCGCATTGGCAAATGAAATTTTTGTCGAGAGCATGGCATTTGAGGCATATTTGATAAGTTCTGCCGTTTCGACATTACAAAGGACCGTCTTGCCGTCAATGGGCTTGTGGAGCTCCAAAAGGATTGACCGGGCCCGGTCAGAAGAAGTTCCTATCACAACGCGATCGGGGTGAAGCGTGTCGTCTATTGCAGACCCTTCACGCAAAAACTCAGGAACGGAGGCAATGGCAAACGATGCGCCTGCCGGTTTCACTTTTTCTATCATGTCGCTCACTTTGCGGTTTGTGCCTGGAGGAACCGTGCTCTTTGTCACGATAACTTTATACCCGACGAGAGCCCTGCCGATAGACTCCGCAGCCTGAAAAATACTCGATAAGTCCGCCTCACCGGTCAACTTCGCGGGTGTACCAACGCAGATAATGACAACATCCGCTTTTGATACCGCCTCCTGATAGTCGAGAGTAAAATGCAGTCTGCCCGCGCGGAGATTCCGTCCAACGAGCTCAGAGAGTCCCGGCTCATAAAATGGCGTAATCCCCCTTTTTAGTTTCTCAATTTTCTCCTTTGTTCTTCCCACAACCCAAACCGCGTTTCCCAGGTCCGCCATTACCGTTGCGGTCACTAAACCGACATATCCATGGCCGATGCAGGCAATCGTCATATGACTCCCAAAAAAATCACGGACGCGCTTCTCCGCGTCCTAAACCTGTCTATTATATTCTATCCGTTTTATCTCGCGCAATCCCTCTTCAAACGTGCGCATTCGTACGCCGAGCATGCGGATTTTGTTATTGCTGAGAGCCGCATACTGTGGAACCGGCGCACGATCCTTAAAAAATTCTCTGAATGTTATCTTGCGAATGAGATGGTCCGGGAGTTCCCAAACTTTTGCGATCGTGCGCGCCGCCTCATAGGGAGAAAGGCTACTGCTTCCCACGACATGAAAGAGTCCGCTGGCATTCACACGAATAAGGGCGTCGAGAGCTCCGGCAATATCATCAATATACGTAGGCACAAAGAGCTGGTCGACAGCGCCAACGACCGGTTGACCCGATTCCAATCGCTCAAGCATTTTGTGGACGAAATCCTTTTTTCCTACCGGCCGGGCACGGTATGGGTTGGCAATCCTTATAATGACGGATTGGTTGTCCAGCGCACGTACCCGCTTCGCGCCTTCAAACTTCGTCATCCCATACCACCCAAGCGGATGCGGTTCATCTTCCTCTGTGTATTGTCCCTTTTTCTTTCCGTCAAACGCATAATCGGTATCAACGTAGACGAGTTTTTTTCCCGTCTTTTTGCATGCTTGAGCAATATTTTCCGTTGCCAGCACGTTAATTTTCCATGCGGGGCTTTCTTTTCCCAAGGACTTTTCTTTTTCGGCGCCTTGAACGTCGGTGTATGCCGCAAAATGAAATACCCACCCTGCTTTGGAGGATTCAATGCGACTATTGACGGACCGGTAATCGGTAATGTCGACGCCTGTTTCAAGGCTTAAGTCTTCAAATGTATGTTGCGCAGCCAACAGTTCTACTATTCTTGAGCCGACAAGTCCGGAGAGCCCTGTTCCTAAAATATTCATACCTTCCCCCCATATTGCTTTTTGTAGTAGCGTTGGTATTCTCCTGACTTTATATCCCGCCACCACTTCTGGTTTGCTTTGTACCACAAAATGGTACGGGCAAGCCACGTGTCAAAATCATGAAGCGGCGACCACCCAAGCTTGTTTTTTGCCTTGCTCCAGTCCAGCGCATATCTTCGATCATGTCCGGGACGATCTTTCACAAATTCCACCGCCGATTCATCCGCACCCATGAGAGTAATAATTTTTTTCACTACAGCAAGATTATTCATGTCTTTCGTGAGTCCGCCAAAACAGTAGGTTTCTCCGACTTTCCCCCTGGTGAGTGCTGCCTCTATGCCCCGGCAGTGATCTTCCACATACAGCCAATCGCGCACGTAGAGTCCGTCGCCGTATATCGGGATTTTTTTATGTTCGATGATGTTAGTGATGGCAAGCGGAATAAATTTTTCCGGAAATTGATATGGTCCGTAATTATTCGAACAATTGGTAATTGTTACGGGCAATCCATATGTCGCGGAGTACGCTTGCACTAAATGGTCTGAGGCTGCTTTACTGGCTGAATATGGACTTCTGGGATTATATGGTGTTCGTTCACTAAATTTACTCGAATCCGATAGTTTAAGCTCTCCATATACCTCATCGGTGGAAACATGATGGAATCGCTTTACCTTGTGTTTAAGAGCATGCTCAAGAAGGACGTGTGTTCCCACAACGTTTGTTGTTATAAAAGGAGAGGGTGAAAGAATTGATCGGTCTACGTGGCTTTCTGCGGCAAAATGAACCACGATATCAATGTCTTCCATGGCCTTCTCAACGGACTCGGCATTGGTAATATCTCCTTTGATAAAGCGGTAGTGAGGATTTTCTTCTGCGGAAACGAGGTTTTCCAGATTCCCCGCGTACGTCAGACTGTCGAGATTGACGATCTCGTCCAGTGGATGATGCTTCATCCAATACAAAATAAAATTAGAGCCGATAAACCCAGCTCCGCCGGTGACGAGGAGTCTCATATATATGGATGTTTAGAGCTTTCCTTCGCTCACGAGATTGGCTACTTGTGTATTGGCACGCAGAAGTTCGTCATGCGAGGTGCCCGCGTCAACCCACCAGTCGATGATCTCGCACATGAGCGAACCTTCTTTAAGATACTTATTGTTTAAATCCGTAATTTCCAGCTGACCTCGGGCAGACGGGGCAAGCGTACGGATAAAATCAAATGCCCGTTGGTCGTAAAGATATACTCCCGTCTGTGCTACGTCGCTTTTTGGATGCTCAGGTTTCTCTTCAATAGAGAGGACTGTCCCGCTCTTGCCGACTTCAATAACACCATATTGCCTGGCAAGCGTTTCAAGGTGTACTCCAAATACCATCGCCGCTTTCCCTGTGGTGCTTCTTTTTTCCTCAAATTTCGACAGCGACCTTTTAAGGTCAAAATTAAATATGTTATCGCCTAAAATGACGAGAATGGGCTCGTTTCTGGCAAACTCTTCCGCCAGCGAAAGCGCCTCCGCTATGCCTCCCGTAGGATTCTTCTGAACAGCGTAATAGAGCCGCAAGTCAAAGGCTTCGCCCGAGAGAAGCAAATTAGCAAAATCACCCGCATGTTCTCCCGTAGTTGTCAAAAGCACTTCTTTAATGCCCGCCTTTTTCATGGCCTCTAACGGATAAAAAATCATCGGCTTATTATAAATAGGGAGAAGGTGTTTATTTGTTACCAGGGTAAGGGGGCGGAGCCGCGTTGCAAGTCCTCCAGCTAAAATAACGCCTTTCATATATGTTACAGTACCATGATGCGCAAGAGCGCTATAGCAATGCCTCCAATGAGGATATATTCTATCACAATCTTTGCATGCAGGTCGCCATTGAGTGCATGATGGATGATACCCCAAAAAACATAGGCAACAGATGTTGTCACTCCGATGGTAAATTGGAGCGTTGGATTACCACGCGTGAGATAAAGCAGTGTCAGCCCCGTACTCAAAATTATGATAAGAACGAGAAAATGGAAAGTCTGAATTCTCATAGTAATCTCCCTCGTCCAACGAGTGTCGTCGCAAACAAAAGTGCGGCAAGGAAGAAAAGGTGAGCAATATTATGTCCACTCAACCGAATAATGTGCCGCCGCGAAACGAGCCAGGCATCGACAGCCAGAATGCCCATAATCACGCCAATAAAGACATACACCGTCTCCCGGGCTACTGACGGAATGTTTATGAACGGCTTTTGAGAAATTGCAGCGTAAGCAGCCGGTGCAGGTTGGGGTACTGATATGGGAATAGGCGCCTGTATTCCTTGCGTCTGTGCAGCACGCTCAGATACCTGTACCGGTTTTGGGGATGGTGCAACTGCAACCGGCGTTGCCTTGGCGCCAAAAAACTGTACTACGAGCGTTGTTTCCTCACCGTTGAGCCTCCCGTTGACGACTCCAAATCCTATATCTCGGTACGACGTCTTCAGAATATTTTCCCGATGGGAGGCAGACGCCATCCAGGCATCAACGACGCCCCTGCTTGTTGAAAAATTTTTTGCCAGATTTTCTCCCGCTACGGTATAGCGATAACCGGCGCCCAGGATAAAGTCCCACGGCGTTTCTCCGTCAGGTCCAACGTGCGCCCAGTAATTTTTGGCAAACATGTCTTTGGCTTTCTCTGTTGCGGCTCGCGAGAGGTCCTCACTCAGCGTAAGAGGCGGGAGTCCGGCAGCCTGACGGCCCTGATTGGTATATTCGAAAAGCTGGACAACATTTATATCCGTTGCATATCCCAAAACATCGGGAAACGAACGACTTGTTACCGGAAGAGCAAGCTGAAATACGATGAAAAGAAGAAGGTACACGAATAGCGTATCGATGTGCAGCGCTTTCGGCCTATGGTTGTTACTGGCGTGCGGCAAAAAGAAATGAACAAGAAAGGACGGCATATACCCATCATAAAGAGGAGTAAGAAAAAATGCTAGAGCGAGAGCGCTTCAGTCAAGTTTGGATGGAGAATATATGGGTAAAACGAACTCTTCGCCATTGATCGGAACAGACAGAAGACTCCCCAGTGTGTTTGCCACCGCCACTCCGACGCGAACTCCCGTGAAGGACCCCGGTCCGGGATTGACATGAATTTCCCCAATGTCGGCAGGACCTGCATCAGATTCCGCGAGGAGTTTCTCAATAAGAGGCAGGACGTTTTGCGCTTGAGCAGTTGCGGAGGACGATCGCCGCTCTAGGCGGCGGCCGTTTTTCACTATCGCTACAAAAATCTCATTTTGCCGCGTTGTATCAATAGAAAGGATGATGCTGCCTTTTTTCATAAAGATAACCATACTGCTCCCTGCCGAATAATTCTTATGGGCGTCACGGAGGCATCAACAACGGTAGACACATTTCCCGCTTTAGAGATCCCCGTAACAACATAATCCACACGCGCAATAAGATTTTTATCAAGATCCTCATACCGAAAGGGGGTAGGCAGTCCGTGGAAATTGGCAGATGGTCCTAAAATTGGAACGCCGACTCCCCGAATAAGCGATAATGTCGTTTCGTGGTCAGGCATCCTCACTCCAACATTTTTGGTAACACCCCGGATGGGGGAGTACACCAAATTCTCTCTGCAGGGAGCCACGATCGTCAAGGCACCGGGCCAATATTCTTTCATTAAACGTCGCACAATATCTGACGGGGTATTGAGGTAGGCGAGTGCCATGGCCATGGAAGACACCAAAACAGGCATTGCCTGACTGATGGATCTTCGCCGGATGGAAAATAACCGATCAACGGCATCATGACGATCAATACGGCACCCTATGCCAAAGGCCGTATCTGTTGGGAAAATAACAATCCCCCCGTCCCTTAGCACCCGGATCGCTTTGTTAACATTTGTATCAGACATGCCTTACCTTTAGGGAATGAGAACCGTTTTTTTCGAGAGCGAAATGGATATCAACCCTGGATTTTGGCAAAAAATCGCCAAGTTTTTCAGCCCATTCGATAACTGCATAGGAAGACCTGTCAGCAAACATCTCGGGCAAACCCAATCCCTCCAAATCCTCTTTTTTCTGCAACCGATAAAGGTCGACGTGGTACAAAAAACCAGGAAGGGGCTTTATCCCATAACGTCGCACAATAATAAACGTCGGAGAGAGCAGGCGAGAGGATATCCCGAGCCCCTTGGCAAACCCTTGGGTAAATGTTGTTTTTCCGCTCCCCAATTCTCCGTAAAGACACACCACTGTCGGTTTGAGTTCCTTGGCGAACTTTTTCCCCCATTCAACTGTCTCTTCAGCGCTCCGGGTAATAATTTTCGTATCCATGGCGCCATTATATGCAAAGTAAAGCCTAGAGACCAGAGTTTTTCTTTGTCTCGCGTACTTTCTTTAATACAAATGCAACTGAGAGAAGCGCCAGTCCCAATCCACTTATCAACAGTCCTATGATAAGCGGACGCGGGTTTCCTGCACCCTCAGATAGAACAATCGGAGAAGGCATTACGGCTGCTTCGGTACTTAAAACTTCTCCGGCAATGGTTGCTAAGGCCAACGTTGGTGGGAGCCGCGTGGGCGTCGGCGTATTGGAAAGTTTTATCTGACTTGGAGTCGGGGTGGGCGTAGGAGCCGGAGTAAACGTCGGCGTAGGGGCGGGCGTATCTGTCGGAGAGGGAGTCGGTAAGGCGGTTGGCGTGGGTGTTGGACAAACAAAGTTTGCCTCATCTCCTTGTGGCGTTGGGGGATCACTAAAAGTCCAATTGGTACTGCCGTCGGGACTTCTGGTCGCCGACTGGGATCCTGTGGGTGCTTTTAATAGCTCATTCCCATAGGAGACTGTATCGAGAACATCATCTTCTTTTTGAAGTTTTAGCGTGTCACCGCTATTGGACAGCCAATAGGAATTCACCGGCCGGGTGATGCGTTTGTATGAATTGGCTGCGATCCGGTCGTTATCACAAAAAGACACCTTCTGCGACAGATTACTTCCGTCGAAATACAAGATAACATCCTTTAAGGAAAACTCTTGTTGGTCGGGATTGTATAATTCTACCCACTCCGGATTTGTTTGGGGACTAAATTCATTGATAAGCGCCGCGCCCCATACCTTCATGGGCAGCAGCAAAAAACCGATACTGATGAGTCCAACAAGGGCAAGATGGTAAAACACTTCCTCTATTGTACATGCAAATAGAAACTGACAATACCGCCGCCGTGGTCGATATATTTAATCTTTATGACACTCGTGCCGCAGGCCTGGCTGGACGAATAGAGTGTCCCGTCGGCGGGTGCCCGGATGACTTGACTGGCGGAGGAAACCATATCATACCCCGTATGGATACCACCGGAGTATTTATACACCCAAGAATAGGGGGTTCGACCAAAACGCTGCGTAATCCTGATGGGATCCGAAAGCGGCCAATCCCATGAACCGTTACCGGTTGTCCATGTTCCGCCCTCCTGGTCGTCAATCACGGTTTTGGAAGATAAATAGCCTGCGGGGTCAGTCCAAGTGTTGTTTTTCCGGACTTCAAAATGAAGATGGGGGCCCGTTGAACAGCCGGGATAACCGCTGTTACCGACCAATGCTATGGGGTCTCCCTTTTTTACTGGTCCGACGCTAACAGAGCTCAACAGGGCCCCCTCGAGGGCCTGCTTCTCGGCAAGCGCCTGCACGAGAAGCTGTTGGTAGATTGCCTCTTGACCTTTTGTCTGGACCAGGAGCGAATCTTTTGTCCGTTTCTGTTGCGTAAGATCATTGTTCTGCTCTTCGAGTTGATTCTTCGCCTGTTCCTGCTCCTTCTTTTTCTCCTCCCGTATCTGCTTTCGTTCACTGTAGTTATTTTGTGTTGCTTTCACTTGAAAAATGAGCGCTGCGTCTTCTTGTTCTACGGAAACAAGATACTTGAGTCTTGCAACAAAATCTGAAAAATCTCTGCTAAAAAAAAGGAGTCCGAACTGTGGCACGGATGCGCGCTTGTATGATTCAGGTATACGACGCAAAATAAGCTCTGATCGCTTTGTCAAAACTGTCTCAAGTCGGGTAATTTCATCATTTAAATCACCAATCTCCCCTGAGAGCTTGGTGATTACTGCTTTTGTATTTGCTATCTGTAAACCGATAAGTCTGATCTTATTGTTTAAGTAGTCAATCTGCCCAGACAGCGTCTGACCCTGACTCTTGCAGGCATCAACGACGCTTGCATAGCAGGAGGTTTTCTCGTTGAAATCGGATTTACTTATGCAGGGATCCTGTTGCTGGCATGCCTGTTGGGCACTAACCTTCAGGGGAAAAAGGAAAGTAAGGAGAACCAATACCAATAACCATTTGATTTTGTCCATGCATGAACTCAAAATTTGATGTAGCGACTAAGCGCGATGAGACTGCCGATGCTTCCCAAAAGGAATCCCGACAGGAGCAGAATGCCCAAAAAGGACCCCATGGTCAGGAGAAAAAATGACGACGTGAGAGAACCTAACACTATCTGGAGCGGCGGTATTGTTCCTAAAAACGTCAAAAGAAATGGCCGCGCAAGGATAACAAGTATCACAATGACAATCCAGGCAACGAACGCGCCAAACAGTCCGTAAAATCCTCCCTCCAAAACAAACGGCGATCGGATATATCCCTGCGTTGCACCAACGAGCTTAAGAATTTCTACTTCACTTTTTTTGAGCGCTATCTTCATCGCAATAACGGTGGTAGTAATGAGGATGGCGTCGATCGCCAAAAGCCCGCCAAGAACGATGCCGATAATGCGGATGGCGTTCGTCCAGGAAACGAGCGCATCCACAACATCCTTTTGATAAACGACCTCCTGTACCCCTTCCGCTCCTTTGATGGCGGGAGCGAGGTCAGAGAGAAACTTGGGGTCAGTCGCGGAAATCTCAAGTGAAGCGGGCAAAATGTCCGCCGTAACCATCTCAAGAAGGAGCGGATCGTTTTTATTTTGTTCCCGGTAGATAGTCAATGCGTCCTCTTTTGAGACATATTTGACTGAGGCAACCTTTCCCGTAGATTGGAGTTTTTGTGTTAATGCATCCGCTTCGGTCTTCCCTGCTTTATCTGCAAAAAATACCGTAATCTGCGGTTTACTTTCAAAATACTGGAGGATAAGCGTCGAAGCCACACCCGCAAGCAAGAAAATACCGGTCAGAAGAAATGTCAGAAACATCGTGATGATCGCCGCAATCGCCTGGTACGGCGAACGGCGAATGTGCGTCCATGTAGTTTCAAGCGTTCTCATGATCCTTCTTCCCCCTGGCTGATTTCTCGGGCCGATATGATCCCTTCACTTCATCGCGCACCAGCATCCCGTGAGAAAGTGCAAGGATCCGTTTTTTCAGTTGATTAACGATATTGGCGTTATGCGTTGCTATAATTACCGTGGTACCAAATTTGTTCACCTCTTGCAAAATATCAAGTATCCCCCACGCCGTCTCCGGATCTAAATTGCCGGTCGGTTCATCGGCCAAAAGCACGCTTGGCCCGCCGACAACGGCTCTGGCGATACTGACTCGTTGTAATTCTCCCGCAGAAAGCTGGGCAGGAAACATGTCATATTTATTCGAAAGCCCAACAAGGGAAAGGATATCTTTTACCCCTTTGGCAATCTCGGAGGATTTTTTTCCTAAAATATCCAGCCCCAGGGCAACGTTTTCAAAAATAGTGCGATCCTCAAGGAGCTTAAAATCCTGAAATATCATGCCTATCTTTCTTCTCAAAACATATATTTTTGACTTCGGCATGGTTGCCACTTCCCAATCATCGACAAATACCTTGCCCCGGGAAGGCAGCATGTCGCGGATGAGAAGCCTCAAAAACGTCGTTTTTCCCGCGCCTGAAGGACCGATAAGAAAAACAAACTCTCCGTCTTTGATCTCTACGGTTACATCGGACAGGGCAAGCGATTGCCCGAATCGTTTGGAGACATGATCAAATCGAATCATTGATGATTTTCACTGAAGTTCAACTTTTCCAACATCCATGAGCCATGCCGCTTTTTGGGCGGCTACCGTTTCACCAAATACTTTGACTTTTTTCCCGACGTACTGATCCAGATCGACGACGGATGAAATAAGGTAGACGGTCTGTGACGGCCCGCCCTCCCGGATAAGCTGGTGCGTACCTTCTCCGTTTACGCCGCCCTTCTGGACCACGCCAACTGCAGAATCACGGAATGTTTTGGTATCGGTCGAACCAACGACCGTGTCGGTTTTTATAAATCCCGGTTTTTGTGAAGTACTGCCGGGAAGCGTTGCTTTTTGAGACAATAGATAACCCGTACCAACGCCCAACAGGACCAGCAGGAGATAGACTCCGCCAATCACGACTCGCGTGTTTTGTGACGGGTTACGGCGCGACTCATCCAGAGGCCGGACTAATTCCTCTTGGGACTGTTTGACTGCCGGCGGTACGACGCGTTTATTTTCCATAGGGATCATTTCCATTATACTCAACCAACTCGGGTTTGCAACAGTAAACGAGGATTTTTGCGTATATAATCTCGCGCGAAGGTTGCAAGTCTGAGGAAGATTTATATCAGCGGTTATGCAACTTTTTTCAAGTAGCTCATGATAAAATCGTTAATATCGCCGTCGAGCACTCTTTCTGTGTTGTTCGTTTCGTGGTTTGTGCGCAGATCTTTCACCATATGATACGGATGAAGTACATAGGAACGAATTTGATTCCCCCATCCGGGGGTTTTGTACCCCCCCTTGAGTTCTCGCTCGTGGGCTAAACGTTTTTGCTCTTCTATCTCCCAAAGCTTTGCTCGTAAAATTTTGAGTGCATACTCGCGATTTTGCCCCTGGTATCGCTGCGTCTGACTCGTCACAATTATGCCCGTAGGCTTGTGGCGAAGGCGCACGGCTGTTGAAACTTTATTGACGTTTTGTCCTCCCTTCCCGCCGCTCCGAAAAAAATCCCACTCGAGATCGTCTTCTTTTACGGGCATCTCGCCATCCTCTTCGACAATGGGCAACACCTCGACCATGGCAAACGAGGTCTGACGCAGCTTATCGGCATTAAAGGGTGATTGCCGCACCAGGCGATGTACGCCTGCTTCTGCTTTGAGGAAACCATAGGCATACCTGCCCATAATCTCGAGCGTGACACTTTTGATACCGGCTTCATCGCCTACGGTTTTATCTATCTCTTCTTGCTCCCATCCTTTGCGTTCCACGTAGCGGCTATACATACGCAGAAGCATTGCCGCCCAATCCATAGCCTCTGTACCCCCCTGTCCGGCATGAACAGCCAAAATTGCACCACTCTTATCGTGCGGGCCAGAGAGGTACACGGCAAACTCAAGTCTGTCCACTTCTCTGTTTAAAGCGGCTTCATCTCCGGCCCCAATAAGCTTTTCTAACTGTTCCCCCTCACTAAGCTCTTTCTGCATTGCCGCAAGCTCCTTCATTTTTTCGGCTGCAGCGCGCGAATCTTTCCAGAAGTCAGGGTGGGCTGATAACGCCTCAAGCTCCCGGATGGTCTTTCGCTTCCCGTCAAGATCAAGTTTCAAAAGAATCTCTCGGGCACGAAGTTGTACCGCTTCATTCATGAAGCCATTGTACCATGAAAAATGGCTTTGTTTGATTGAAAAAAGGAAGCGGGTGCGGGTTTGGTGTCCTACGGAGTCGATTTACAGATAATCGTTTCTAAAACCCGCTTTTGATCCGGGGAAAGAGCATCGTACTGTTTGGCAATTTCATTGGTTGCCTGCGTTATGACAACATTTTGTGCTTTCTGAGTTAGGGCAGATACTGCTGTCCCTGCTAAGTTGCCTGCCACTACGGAAATGCTCACGGGCTGCACGTTGGACTCATCGGTAACGCCCAGGACACTGGAAAGCTGTTGGCCGGCAGGAGTCCTGATAACAAAATCACGGACCGCCTGGATGGCTTGCGGCCGGGGTTTGGACGTAAACTTCGGCCACGCGAGGCTGGTCATTGACACGATAGCGGCGCTGACCGCTGCAACAAGAATAAATCGTACGTCCATATACCTTTCAGTATACTCTGCCCAATGGAAAACTTCACGTTTGAATGGTAGACTACGATACGTATGATTATCTTTGGTGTCGATCCGGGAACCGCACGGGTTGGCTGGGCAGTAATCGAGACAGCAGGAAAAAAAACGGTTGCAAAAACATATGGCTGTATCGAAACGGAGAAAACTGAAAGCCCTCAGGCTAGACTTCTTCTCATTTACAAACAATTAGTCAGTCTCCTCGGACGGCACAAACCTCACTTCCTTTCCCTTGAAGAGCTGTTTTTTGCGACCAATGCCAAAACCGTTATGGCGGTCGGGCAAGCCCGGGGCGTGGTACTTCTGGCTGCAGCGTACCACAATATCCCGGTTTCTTCCTATTCGCCCCCTTCGGTGAAGCTCACAATCTGCGGAAACGGCAGGGCAGATAAAAAAGACGTACAAAAACAAGTGACGAAACTTCTCAAGCTCAAGACTGTTCCGAAACCCGACGATACCGCCGATGCACTCGCTATTGCCCTTACCCATGCCTATCGCCTGAACGGAAACCGCGTGCCCAAAAAGACCGGCAAAAAACCTACTTCAAAGCGGCAGTAAAGGCCGGCTCCATATCTTTATAACTATATGCGCCGGCAAAAAGCGTCTCGTTAATAAAAAAGCCGGGGGTACCGGTGACTCCCAAAACACTCGAGAGCCTTATGTCTTCTCTAAGTCTCGCATCATACTTATCGCTTTCTAAACAGGCTTTCATCTGAGCCGGATCGAAGACGCTTTTGAGGAAATCTGCAAGTTCACCGGACTTGGTTTTGTCGTTTCGTACGGTGTCGTTGAGGAGGCTGTAGCCGCTTTTGGTCATAAGAACGTCGTGAACTTCCCAAAACTTTCCTTTATCAAATGCGCAGTAAAGCGCTTTCATGCCCATTTCTCCATTCCCGTGTCCGGGGGTATAAAGGTATGCAAACGCGGCCTTGCCGGACTCAACAAATTTGCGCATCGCGGGGACCGGAGCCACGTACGTTCCCCCGTCCGCTACCAACATAAACTGCGTGCCCATCTGTTTATTCAGTTCCCCGTCAAGTCCCGCGGCGACATGACAATAGGGACAACTGGGATCGCCTATCTCGATAAGCACCATTTTCCGTTGCGTATCACCAAACTTTACAAAACTTTTATTGAAGGCGTCTTTTACTTGGTCAAGGGAAACTGCGGACTGCGCCGGTCGCACCTGTTGTGTAACCTGAGTTTCCTCGGGAGTTTTAGCGTTCTTGTTTTTTAGGTATTGCACCTTCGTGTAAAGCGAACCCAGAAGAAACGCGGAGATAGTGAGAAGAACCCATAAAATTATTTGTGGTACAGGACTTTTCACTTTTTCGGCCATAGCATTCCTATCGTAGGGTGAAAAAAGGCAAATTGCAATTAGGAGTATAATGCATCAAATGGAAAGCAAGGGCAGAAAAGATATTATCTGCGGCATCGACGAAGCAGGCCGAGGCGCGCTTGCCGGACCGCTCGTAGCTGCAGCCGTGACCTTGCCATTCTGCACGGTGAAAAAAATATCAAGAAGGGCAAAAGTAAAAGTACGGGATGGGAAGCTCCTTAGCCCAAAGCAACGAAAAAAAATTTACAAAGCACTCAAGCGGGCAAAAGCGCATATTGCCCTCGAAGTTATTTCCACCAGAAAAATCAATAACCGTGGCATTGGGAGGGCGAACCGAGAAGCAATTCGGACACTCATCAGACTCACCCTTGCCGATCGGTTCATTGTTGACGGCAGACTTAAACTCGGAAGAATTACCGGCAAAACGTCAAGAATTTACTCTGTCGTCGACGCCGATGCGACCGTTCCAGAAGTCATCCTCGCGGGAATTGTTGCCAAAGTCGAACGCGACAAAATCATGGATGCACTCCATAAACAATTTCCCCATTACCGATGGCGATCAAACGCAGGGTATGGCACCGCGGGACACCTTGTCGCCATCAGAACCCACGGATCTACCTATTTTCACCGCACTGTCTTTGTCACAACTGCATTGAAAAACAACTCTGCCCTATAGTATTTTTCCCCCATTTGAAGTATAATAGGGTCTTCACAAAGCCGTAGAGAGCTTGGTATCGAGATATGATATGAAAAGACTTTCCTCATGGCTCAAGAATCGCTGGATTATAACCGGAACCATCATCGTGGTCCTGATTCTTGCCGCGAGACTTCCGTCCTCCCTCAAGCCGGCCAAAAAAACCGCCCGGTATACGGTGTCCTCAAGGGATCTCCGTCAGACGTTAACGCTCTCGGGCACTATTGATGCAAAGGAGAAGGCCACGCTTCAGTTTCAGGCCTCCGGCCGCCTTGCATGGGTCGGTGTAAAACCAGGAGATACGGTTAGTTCGTACCAGGTACTCGCAACACTGGACCAGCGTCAGGTCCAAAAAACTCTCGAAGAACAGCTCAATAGTTATATGAAAACCCGATGGGATTTCGAACAGCTTCGCCAGGACAATGAGGGGAAAATCCTGACCGACAACCTGAAGCGCATCCTGGAAAAATCCCAGTTTGATCTGAATAATGCGGTGTTAAACGTTGAAGTCCAAAATCTTGCCGTCGAATTTTCCCGCCTTGTCACTCCTATTGCCGGCGTTGTCACGGCGGTAAATCCGCTCGTTCCCGGCGTAAACGTCACTCCGGCAACAAGTGAAATTGATGTCGTTAATCCCGCCTCCGTCTATCTTTCCGTTCTTGCAGACCAGACAGAAGTAACAAGACTCACGGGGAACATGAAAGCCGACGTGGTATTTGACGCATACCCAGATCAACACGTCGAAGGATCAATAGAGACAATCGGATTTACGCCAAAAGCCGGGGAAACCAGCACGGTGTACGAAGTAAAAGTGAAGCTTCCGACCGATAATACCGATTACTCCTACAGAATCGGCATGACGGCAGACGCCACGTTTGTGATAAACGAAAAACCGGCGGTTTTAGCAATTCCCAAAGAATTCCTCAAAGAAGACGCTTCGGGGAAGTTCGTGTACAAAAAAATCAAAGGAACGCTTCAGAGGTCCGCTGTGGAAACCGGACTCGAATCGGATACCCTTGTCGAAATTACCAAGGGAGTTAGTGCAGGCGAGACGATTTATGATTGAACTCGCTCATGTCTCAAAAACCTATCAGGTTTCTGAGGATTCAACATTTACCGCACTCAACGACATTTCTTTTACCATCAAACGCGGCGAATTTGTAGCAATCACTGGCCCTTCAGGATCGGGTAAGTCAACGCTTATGCATCTGGTGGGGCTCTTGGATAAACCAACAGACGGAGAAATTCTCATCAACGGGAGAAACGTCGAGAACTTCTCTGATGATCAGCTTTCCCAATTGCGAAGCGAATTCGTAGGTTTTGTTTTCCAGCAATTTAATCTCATTCCCAAAATGACCGTTGGGGAAAACGTGCTGCTGCCAACCGTGTATGCGCGCCGATCCCTCCCCTTTGATCCGGGTGAGCGGGCAGCGCGGTTCCTCCGCGATGTTGGTCTCTCGGATAAAACACACTCCTATCCGAATAAAATTTCCGGCGGACAACAGCAGCGGACGGCAATCGTCCGGGCAATGATGATGGCTCCCCAACTTATCCTTGCAGATGAGCCTACCGGCAATTTGGATAGCAAAAGTGGCCGTGAAATTCTTGATATTCTTGCGGGACTTAATAAAAAAGAAAGGCTCACGGTCGTACTTGTTACTCATGACCCAACGGTTGCCGCCCGGGCAAAACGAATTATTCGGTTGCGTGACGGCAAACTCGTATGAACTACCTGCAATTTATCATTAAATCCGCAGTCTTTGATTTCTCCCGCAATAAATTGCGGACGCTGTTGACCTCTCTCGGGATTCTCATCGGGGTATTCTCCGTCGTACTTCTTATGGCGCTCGGTCTGGGATTTAAAAAGTATATCGAAAACCAGTTTGAAAGCTTGGGAACAAATCTCCTGCGCGTCGTACCGGGGAAAATACTCCAGGGCGGAAGTTTTCGCACCGGACCCGCAGCTCTGGGAGGAATAAAGTTTGACGAAAAAGATGTACGCTCGCTTGAAAAAATCCGTCAGGCCAAGTACGTCATCCCGGTATTTAGCAAATCAATAAGTGCCACGGCAGGCAAAAAAACCGAACTCGTCGATATTTATGCCACGTCAGGAGAATTTTTTGAGGGCTTAAACTTTAAGGCAAATATAGGGAGGGTTTTTACGAAAACCGATGGAGAAAAACGGGCCAAAGTCGCCGTCCTTGGCCCAAAGATCGCGACAAAACTCTTCGGGACAGGTTTAAAGGCCCTTGATGAAAACATCAAAATTGAAGGGCAAAACTTCCGCGTCATCGGCGTTCTGGCGCCAAAAGGAGGAGGGTTTGGAGGGCCCGATCTCGACTCTTTCGTCTACGCACCCTATACCAGCGCTCAGGTATTTAATCCGGACAAAAAATTTGTTGCCCTTATCGTAAAAGTCGATAACGGTAGTGATCTTTCCTCTGTCCAAAAAAAGGTGGAGCAAGAACTCGCCAAGCGATATAAACCGGACGACTTTTCCGTCATACAGCAGGCTGAGCTGATCAGTGCCATTTCGTCGATTTTTAGTATCCTCAATCTTGTTCTTGTTGCCATTGCAGCTATTTCGCTTCTGGTCGGCGGCATAGGCATTATGAATATCATGTTTGTCACTGCGGCTGAGCGCACGAAGGAAATCGGCATACGGCGGGCAATAGGAGCCCGAAAAATCGATATTCTTTCTCAATTTCTCATCGAGGCCGTGATTCTGTCTCTCTTCGGTGGTCTCATGGGGCTTTTCCTTGCGTGGATAGCAACACTATTTATACAGCGCGTATTTCCTGCGTATATAGACTTGGCATCGGTAGCCCTTTCCCTCGGTGTTTCCTCGGCGATTGGCATACTCTTCGGTGTTTTCCCTGCCAAAAAAGCCGCAGACCTCTCCCCCATCGAGGCAATTCGATACGAATAAAAAGGTTATTCTATCGTAAACTCTTCAGTTTCCTTATCTCCATAAAGTTCATCATCCCAATATTTTATATATGTGGGTCTTAGTACCCAAATTTTTGAACCCCATTCATTTGTGTGGATCCAATCGATAGTAATCCTTTTCTTAAACTCAGGAAAATTCAAATTATGAAGTGAAACTCCAATCTTAATTTCATCTTCATTTTGTGCGGGTCGACATATACCGAGGCCTTGCACAGCTTTTCTATTTGCGTGATTTGTGGGATCAAACCAGGCAACAGAAAAAGCAATGTTCGGATTTTTAAGAATCATTCCACTGTGTTTATTATTTGCAGGACTAACAAAATAGATCAGGCCTTTTTCATCCACGCCAAAATATACATTCGCTATCCATATTACCTCGCTGTCATGGCAAGCAATAGCCATGAGCTTCTGTGACTTAAGAAACGTTAGTACTCTTTCCATTGCGAATGTATTATGACAGGCTACATTCGTCAATTCAACAACTGTCGAAGCTTCTGGAAATCTTCTTTAATAACAGGTGCATATTTTTGAATCGGATAGCTGCGGCTGGGTAAAGAGTAAAAAATATTTTCTGTTTATCGCAGGTATTCATTACGCTTCTATTCGCTCAAAAAGATAACTTCCAATGCCAAGAAGGACAAGCGTTATAAGAGAAAGTATAAGCAAATCCACAGGTATGCCAAAACTTGACTGTCCGATAAGTGCAGCCCGGATGCCGTCAACGCCGTATGCCAACGGGTCTACTTTCGTAATCGTCTCCATGATGCCTGGCAACCCTTTCAAAGGGAAAAGCGCTCCGGAGAGGAAGAATATCGGCATGACGAGAAAATTCATAATAAGTTGAAATCCCTGCATGTCCTCAAGGATGCTTGCAATGGCAATGCCGAGGGCCGTAAAAAGAAGCGCAATAATAAACACAAACAGAAAAGCGGCAGGTAAAAGCCACGGAGTAATAGGGCGGAATCCCACAAAAAGCGTGAGAACAAATACGATAATTCCCTGGACACTGGCAACCGTCGCTCCCCCCAAAGTTTTCCCGGACATAATAGAGAGCCGAGAGACCGGCGCGACCATGGTTTCTTTGAGAAATCCAAACTGCCGGTCCCAAATAAGGTCAATGCCGGAAAATATTGCAGTAAAAAGTACGGCCATCGCGATAATTCCCGGCGCCAAAAACTGCATGTAACTGCCTCCTTCCGCGCGATAATAGACGGAACCAAAGCCAAAACCAAACGATAAAAGAAAAAGGAGCGGTTGACCGAGAGATCCGATAATCCTTGAGCGGGAACGGAAATATTTTTTCACTTGCCGCAACCACAAAATATAGACAGTATTCATAATCAGTGCCTCCACATTTTTCTTGTCATGCGCATATGGTCGAGACTACTGGCTTCTTCATCTCGTATGGCATGACCGGTAAGCGCAAGGTATGCTCCCTCGAGGGTGGCTGTTTTCGTTTGATTTTTTAATGCGTCGAGCGATCCGATCGCTACGATTCTTCCGCGATCAATGATCGCAATACGGTTTGCCACTTTCTGCGCTTCTTCCATGTAGTGCGTAGTAAAAAATATCGTCATGTGTTCTTTTTCGTTAATTCCCCGAAGATAATTCCACATATGATTTCGCGTCTGCGGGTCAAGACCAAGCGTTGGCTCATCGAGAAAAAGAATCGTTGGGTGATGCAAAAGCCCGCGTGCAACCTCAAGCCTTCTTTTCATTCCGCCGGAAAACGTTTTTACTAAACTGTTTTTCCGATCCCAAAGCTCAACAAATTCCATAAGCTGTTGTATGCGCGCATTTCGCATTTCCGGGGAAACGCTGTAGAGGAGAGCATGAAATTGCATGTTTTCCCATGCCGTTAAATCATCATCCAGACTCGGATCCTGAAAAACGATGCCAAATGACTTTCGTACTCCGTCTTTATTACGAGCGGGATCAAAGCCATTGAGCAGTATTTCTCCGGACGTCGGAGCAAGAAGCGTTGTAAGCATTTTTATTGTTGTCGTTTTTCCTGCACCATTCGGCCCAAGAAAAGCAAATATTTCGCCGCGGCCGACGTCAAATGTTATATTGTTTACCGCCGTAAAATCCCTAAATTTCTTGATGAGATTTTTTACGCTGATAATATTTTTTTTGTAATTCATAGTATATTTTTTTGCACTCACGGCCAAAAAAGTCAACCGTGCCACCCGCCGGTTACGTGCTGGCCCGTAGTTCGACGGTAAATGTGCTCCCTTTTTGAAGCGTACTTGTGACTTTTATTGCTCCGTTGTGTCTCTCTGCTATCTGCCTTGCGATCGACAGTCCCAAGCCATACCCGGCAATGCCTGTTTTTGTGCGGGATTTATCTGCGCGATAGAATCGATCAAAAATGTGCGGCAGGTCCTTCTGATCGATCCCCATGCCCTGATCGGTTACATGAATGCGGATAGTTCCGTCTTTTTTATCACCGGCAATTGTGATCGTCGACTTGGACGGACTGTATTTAATCGCATTATCCAGAAGAATTACAAAAAGCTCAATGAGCGCCTGTTTGTTTGCGCGTATTGTGTACGGACGAGTATTGTTGCGGATTGCAATATGCTTCCGCCGCGCCAGGGGAATTACTTTTGCAATTGCTTTTTCAAGAATGAGAGAGAGTGGCATGCGTATCATGACGACGCCGTTATAGCCTTTATACTGCGCGAGTCGAATGAGGTCATCGGATAATGCCTGAAGACTATTGACTTCTTCCAAATTGCTTTCCAGGAGTTTTTTTGCCTCAGATATCGTAAAATTTTTATTTCGAAGACCGACTTCAATTTCGGACTTAAGCGACGTAAGTGGCGTACGGAGTTCGTGAGATGCATCGGTGATAAACCTGTTTTGTTCTTCAACCATTACTTTAATCGGTCTGAGCGTTCTTCCTGCTAAAAAATATCCTGCCGCGCCAGATACCCCAAGAATGATGAGGTTAATGGAAATAAGCGCCAATCGGATCCGTCGTTCCGATTCCCGCAAAACCCCCGGATCTAAACGAAAATTTGGATTTTGAACTCCGAGTCCCTGTGCATAAAACATTTGCCGCAGCCGCTGAACTCTCTCCACTCTGTGGAGTTCTTCCGTTAGCCCCCGGTAAATAACTACGCTAAATGAAATACTAATGAACATGATGATGAGAAGATACCAGGCAGTAAGTTTGAGGCGTGCACTTTGAAACATATCTAGCTTCCTCCGATCGTGTATCCGAATCCCCGAACCGTTCTGAGAAGCGTATGGCTTTTGGGAAATGGTTTGTCTATTTTTGTCCGGAGATAACCAATATAGACTTCCACGGTATTGGGAAGAATGTCCGCATCATAATCCCAAACATGACCGATGATCTGCTCTTTGGTAAGTACCTGATTCTGGTGCCGCATGAGGTACTCAAGGAGTGCAAATTCTTTGCTGGAAAGAGCAATAGTAGTTTTTCCACGTTTTACTTCGTACGTTAACGTGTTTAAGGTCAGATCACCAACCTTGAAGACCGACCCGACTGACCCTTTTGGCCGTCTGGCAAGCGCCCGCACTCTTGCCACGAGTTCCTCAAATGCAAACGGCTTGGTCATGTAATCATCCGCACCGGCATTGAGACCGGCCACCTTATCCTGTACCTGTCCCTTGGCGGTTAGGATGAGAATTGGCGTATGAATCTGCTGCTTTCTGAGTTTTGAACAAATTTCAACGCCGTCAATGCCGGGAAGAAGAATATCGAGAATGATAAGATCATATTCCTCTGTTGAAGCAAGATCATAACCGGTCGTCCCTTCATATGCCACGTCCACCGCAAATGACTCCTGCTCGAGCCCGCGTTTTATGGAACCCGCGATCTTATGCTCATCCTCAACGATAAGAATCCTCATGACAGGTCTATATTATAGTCCAAATCTGAGAAAAACCTGAGAAAAAGCCTAGAGAGAATGCTGGAGTTTTTCGGCAATCCAGATACGGGCAAGCGTTGAGGCGTTCAATCCTTTCTTTTTTGCGACTTTACTCAGCTGGTCTTTCAACTTTTTTTGAATACGCAAAACAAGCGTATCTGTCCTCGGCTTTGCCAAGTCGAGAACAATTTCAACATCCTCTGTCTCATCCTCAAAATCCGTTACGCTATGCATGTCCCAAAATTTTGCTTCCTCTTCGAGTGATTTAAATTTTGGTATTCTTGATTTTCCGTTCTTTTTCATACACATCTCTCCTTTCTTTCTTATTCGCATCTCGTGCAGTCACGATATAATATGTCGTCGGACTTTCTCTCCTTACTATCACAGTAATAATTCTTTTTCCTGATCTCCCAACAGTCAAATATCGTTCGCTATGTGTTCGTCTGATAGGCGATATTCCGAATACTAACAATAATTTCTAAACTGAGTGACGTTATGCTTCCTAATGTGTTCAATGTTCCATTCATCCCATACAAACTTCTTAACTTTGATTCTTGTCATATTGTATTACAAATGTATTACGTTTGTCAACTACTCGGGTTGCGGTAATGGCACTTCTCCCATACTTCGGCCTTACTCAGGATGGCAACACTTTTCATCCCAACTGGGGATAATGACAGCGCTTCCATTTTTTGCCGCTTCCGCACCAACAGGGGTCATTACGGCCGAGCTTGTGTTTGACTGAAGGTTGTGCAACGGCAGAAGCAGGTGCATTGGTTTGCATGGGTCGTGATTGAGGAATGGGTGGAGCAACCGATGGGCCGACAACAGAGACAGGCCCTTGCGGCATGACCGGCGGAGCCATTTGTACCTGAATTTTAAAGATCCTGTGGACGATTTCACGGTCAATGGATGCCATGAGCCGTTCGAACATGGAAAATGCCTCATTTTTGTATTCGACCAAGGGGTCGCGCTGTCCGTAACCGCGTAGCCCAATCCCTTCCCGCAGGTCGTCAATGGCATCCAGGTGTTCCATCCAAAGATTGTCAATGACCTGGAGGCTCACCCATCGTTCGATTTGCCGCATAACTTCCCCAGTCACCTGACCCTCCCGGACGTTATACATATCCGAGGCGAGTTTTACGAGAAAATCGGTCATTTCGGCTGTCCCATGTAATTGTTCAAGCTGGGTAGTCAATTGTTTTTGGGAAGCCTCGTCAAAGGGAATGATTGAGATAAATTCCGTAACAATTTTTACTCGGTCCGGACTCTCGTTTTTTTCTGTTGAGTAAATACCGACGAGATTTGTGACTTCCGAGGCAATTTTCTGGAGAATTGTATCTTTTTGATTTTCTCCTTCCAGAATCTTGCGGCGAAGTTTGTAAATAATTTCCCTGTGTTTATTGAGGACGTCGTCGTATTCCACCAGGTGTTTACGGGAATCAAAATGAAATCCTTCAACTTTCACCTGCGCCTGCTCGATGGCCCGCGATACCATCGGGTGCTCGAGCGGCACGTCTTCGGGCATCTTAAACACCGTCATAAGCCGGGCGACCTGATCGCCGCCGAACAGTTTCATAATGTCGTCTTCAAGGGAAACGTAAAACCTGCTTGATCCCGGGTCTCCCTGCCGGCCGCTCCGACCCCGAAGCTGGTTATCAATTCTTCGTGATTCATGCCGCTCCGTACCAATAACATGGAGGCCTCCGGCTTTGATGACTTCTTCATGCCGCTTCTCCCACTCCTTCATGTCCCGAGCCCAGTCTTTTTCCGCTTCAAACTCCCACTTTTCTTTTTTACTTCCGCCAAGGATGATATCAACTCCCCGTCCTGCCATGTTCGTTGCCACCGTCACCTGACCAGCCTTTCCTGCGTCCGCAATAATCATGGCTTCTCGGAGATGATTTTTCGCGTTAAGTACGTTATGCGGCACACCTTTGCGCTTGAGAAACTGGCTGATAATCTCGTTTTTTTCAATCGACGTCGTGCCCACGAGCACCGGCTGCCCCTTTTTATGGTGTTCAATGATGTCAGCTACCACCGCCGCGTACTTTGCCCGTGTTGTTTTATAGACGCTATCGGCAAAATCCGTCCTGACCATCGTCTTATGGGTCGGGATCATGACAACATCAAGGTTATAAATCTTCTTAAACTCTTCTGCTTCCGTTGCGGCGGTACCTGTCATGCCGGCAAGTTTTTCGTACATACGGAAGTAATTCTGTAAGGAAACAGTCGCTAACGTCTTACTCTCCTGCTGGATGGGAACTCCTTCTTTGGCTTCAATCGCCTGATGAATGCCTTCGCTAAAACGGCGACCAACCAGAAGCCGGCCTGTAAACTCATCAACAATGATCACCTGATTATCTTTCACTATGTAATCTTTTTCTCTGTGATACAGTGTCCTGGCCTTGAGTGCCGCTTCGATGTGGTGGACTGTTTCAAAATCGGTTTCATAAATATTGCCTAGCCCCATCATCTTCTCTATTTTGAGAATGCCGTGGTCTGTCAGGTGTGCAGTACGGAGTTTTTCATCAATGACGTAATCAATTTCGGATGTGAGCTTTTCAACGAGTTTGGCATAATCGTAATATTTATGCGTCGCCTCAGCCGCAGGAGCGGAGATAATGTGAGGCGTGCGCGCCTCATCAACGAGAATGGAGTCTACTTCATCAATAATGGCGTAATGATACTCGCGCTGCACAAGCTGACTCATGTCGCTTGCCATGTTATCGCGCAGGTAATCAAATCCGAATTCGCTGTTTATGCCGTAGGTGATGTCTGCAGAGTATGCCTCTTTGCGACTGATCGGACGCAGGTGTTTGAGACGCCAGTCAACAGCTGTTGGGTCATCAAATTCCGGATCATAGATAAATGACTGGTCGTTAATAATGGCAGCGACCTTGATTCCTAAGAGATGATAAATCGGCCCCATCCAGCCGGCGTCTCTGCGGGCAAGATAATCGTTCACGGTCACAAGATGCGCGCCGCGGCCGCTGAGGGCATTAAGGTAAAGGGCGGGTGTCGCGGAGAGCGTTTTTCCTTCTCCTGTTTTTTGCTCGGCAACTTTGCCCTCGTGGAGTGCAATCGCCGCGATCATCTGCACGTCGTAGTGCCGCTCGCCGATCGTTCGGCTTGCTGCTTCCCGCACAAGGGCATATGCGTTAGCAGTAAAATCATCGAGGCTGGCGCCGGAACTCAACCGTGACCGGAATTCCGCTGTTTTTTCGGCAAAATCCGCGTCTTTGAGCTTTCGGAAATCCGACTCAAATCCGTTTATTCTTTCTACGATACCGCGGAGCCTTGTAACTTCCTTCGCGTTACTATCGAGGAACTTCGTGAGGAACTTGAACATATCCCTATTTTACCATAAAAAACCGATTGAGAAATATCACTTTTTCGCCGACATAATCGAATAAATCCATAAGAACGTGCTTAAGGTGCTCCGATGTTTCTTTGTATTCTTTCTCACGTAAAAAGTTAATAACGACTATCCCATTGTTCCTGATTAATGCTTTGATATTACCCAGAAACTTTTTGCTTGTTACAAATTCCGGAATAATTCTTCCGAATGACATATCAACAATGATAAGATCGTATTTCTTGCCTTTGACAGAAACAAACGCTTGCGCATCACCGAGCTTCATTGTTAGATTTTTTATCCTGCCGAGTCCAAAAAACTTTTTCCCGATACCGATCATTGTTTGATCGACATCAACGGCAGAAATTTTTGCTTTTGGATACCAAGAGTTTAGGAGATTAATTACCGTTCCCCCGGCGATTCCTAAAATAAGAATCGAAGACGGACTAATTTTCTTTGGTATTCCGAACGTACGAAATGCTTGTCTCCATAATTTTTCGATATACGGACCTGACTGCGGCGA
>CAYTZO010000003.1:0-4620 GCA_964442525.1 uncultured Gammaproteobacteria bacterium | reverse complement strand
GTCTCGATATCGTATTTCTTCACCTGCGGCTCGCCCATGTCCCCGGTGCACATGAGCATGACCCGATAGGGAAGCTCAAGATCTTTGAGAATTCCCTCTGCATTGGCCAAAAGTTCCTCATGAAGAGTAAGAGAATTGTTCGTTTCTGCCGTTGTGATAATTACTTGCTCAATTTTATTGAATTGGTGGATTCTATAAATCCCTTTTGTGTCTTTTCCATAACTTCCGGCCTCCCGTCGGAAACATGGCGAGAACGCAACAAACTTCTTCGGTAAATCTTTTTCATTGAGAATCTCATCGCTCAGATACGCAGTCACCGGCACCTCGGCGGTCCCTGCAAGGTACATGTCATCTCTCTCCATGTGGTAGACTTCTTCCCTCCCCCATGGGAACTGACCATTCCCATATAAGGTAAATTCCTTGACAAGTGATGGAGCAATAAGCGGGATATAGCCCTTCGCGACGAGTTTTTTAAGCGTATACCACATGAGCGCGAGTTCCATCTGCGCTGCCTCGTTTTTAAGAAAATATGCGCGGAATCCGCCGACTTTTACTCCGCGCTCAAAATCAATGAGGTCGAGTGATTTTGCAAGTGCAATATGATCTTTGATGGGAAAAGTAAACTTAGGAATTTTTCCCCATTTTTTAATCTCTTTGTTTCCGCTCGCATCTTTGCCCACCGGGACTGATGGATCAGGGACGTTTGGAATCGTTAACATCATCAAACCGAATTTTTCTTCCACTCCCCGGAGCTCTTCCTCAAGCTTTTTTAACTCCTGCTTGATTGCTCTTCCCCGCTCACGATCATCTTGAGTAAGTGTATTCCTTTCCGCTCTGAGTTTTTCTGTTTGGCCAATAAGATGGCGCCGTTTATCATCAAGTCCCAATAACCCATCCCAATCAACATCGCGGTTTTTATTTTTTGCAGCGAGTTTACAGAGTTCTAAATTATCACGGATGAACTTTATGTCCAGCATACTTTCGAATGAACGGTTTGAGTTCGTCAAGCGCTCTCTTTCTATGATTATACGTTTCCGTCTCAGCCGGGGTCAATTCATCGTGATTGTAATACTTTTTAATTTCCGGTATATAGAGGATTGATCTATATGGAAACCCCTTCACCCGGACACTCGAAGGTCTTTCCGGGATAATTCCCCGTGTTGCCGCAGTCGCGGTATGCATTTCTCCATCCGGTAAGACCAAGGCAAGTACTGCACGAAGCTGTGCTCCTCGCTTCGCTCGGGGTAAACCCTTTACCTTCCAAAAGGTGTATTTGATAAGCTCCTCATCCTCATCTTCATGGTCTCCGTGGATCCAGCGGTGAGACTTGACCCCCGGCTCTCCGCCCAGTGCATCAATCTCAAGCCCCCCGTCATCACCGATTGTCGGAAATCCTGATTTTTCCGCGTAAAACTTCGCTTTAAGGATTGCGTTTTCCTCAAACGTAGTTCCCGTTTCTTTGACGCGTTCTTTGATACCAATATCACTGAGGCTAATAAGTTCAATGGGAATATCGGCAAGAAATCTTTTTATTTCAGCGAGCTTTCCGGGATTGGTTGTGGCAATAAGAAGTTTTTTCATCAGAGTCCCAACCCGCCGCTACGGATCTGGCGGAGAGCCTCACCTTTCCGGACGCAGCGTAGGAAAAAGGATAACGTCTTTAAGAGTCTTCTGATTGGTAAGAATAGTCACAAGCCTGTCTATCCCCAATCCCCAGCCGGCTGTTGCAGGCATACCATACTCAAGGGCGCGTATATAGTCCGCATCAAATGCCTCATGCTCTGCTTTACCAATTTTACCGAGTTTTTCTGACTCTCTCCACCTGCTAGCCTGATCGATCGGATCGTTCAGTTCATTATAGGCGTTGACGAGCTCCTCTCCTGCAATAAGAAGCTGGAAGGAAGCAGTTTTACGCGGATCATTGGGAAGCCGTTTAGCCAGAGAAACAAATTCCGTCGGCCGGTCCGTCAGAAAAAGCGGTCCGGTAAGATGCGGGCGCGTCGTGGCTTTATAAAGCGTATCAAGAAGGGCGCCAAATCCGACTGCTCCCGTAAGGTCCAGCTGTATTTTTTTCTTCTTTATTTCTGCCAAAAGGGCTTTTTCGGTATCAACAACGTCAATATCGATGCCCGTGAACTTAATGATGGCATCCCGATAGGTAATCCGCTCCCAGGGAGGCGTGAGGTCAAGCGAATGTCCTTGATAGATAACCTTTGTTGATCCGAAAAGAGTTGTCGCCAGATCCGCAATCATTGTTTCCGTAAATTTCATGAGCGTTTCATAGTCGGCGTACGCCCAATAAAACTCCATCATTGTAAATTCAGGATTGTGTCCGCGGTCTATGCCTTCATTGCGAAAGTCATGACCGATTTCGTATACTTTTTCAAACCCGCCCGCGATCAAACGCTTGAGGTAAAGCTCGTCTGAGATCCGCAAATATAAATCTACATCAAGCGCGTTATGGTGGGTGACAAACGGTTTTGCGGATGCCCCTCCATAGATGGGTTGAAGGACGGGCGTTTCCACCTCCAAAAATCCCTGCTTATCCATATATGAACGGAGGAAGTTTATAATGCGTGAGCGCTTTAGAAACACTGTCCGAACCTCATCGTTCATCACGAGGTCTACATAACGCTGACGGTACCGTTCTTCTACGTCTTTGAGTCCGGACCATTGGCTCGGGAGCGGACGCAGGGATTTCGCAACGAGCTGAACATCAGAAGCAAATATGGAAACTTCTCCCGCCTGGGTTTTACCAACGTTCCCCTGGGCGGCGATAAAATCGCCGATATCCAGGAGCGGAAGAATCGCAAATGCCCTCTTCGAGAGCCCATCTGCCTTAAACACAATCTGAATCTTCCCACTCTCGTCCACAAGGTCAGCAAACATGATCTTTCCGTGCCCGCGCAGTCCCATGATCCGGCCTGCCACGGCGGCCTCTTTGCCATGCATCTCGTGGGCCTGACGAACGGTCTCGTTTCTTTTTGCGGAGGAAGGGAAAGGATCAATACCGAGCTTTCTTAACTCTGCTAGTTTTTCCTCGCGGACATTCTTGAGGGTATCAATACTGGCCATACAGCCATTTTACTCTATATGGAGAATTTTGTAGAGAAGTTTCCCCGCCGGCGCTTCTACTTCCACCGCGTCACCAACCTTCTTCCCCAAGAGGGCCTTGCCCAGGGGTGATTCGTGAGAGATCTTCTTCTCGACAGGATTTGCTTCCCACTCGCCGACCACGGTAAAAACCTCGCGTTTGCCGTCTGTGTGAAGGGTCACTTTGCACCCGACCTCAACCAAGCCGCGTTTGTGGCTGGTTACCACCTGGGCGCCGTGAAGAATCTCTTCAAGCTCGATGATCCTGCCGTCAATAAACGAAAGATCCTGCTTGGCCGATGCGTACTCGCTGTTTTCAGAAAGATCCCCGAGGTCCCGTGCATCGGAAAGCCGCACTACGGCCGCCGGCCGCTTCACGTTGACGAGCTCATCGTACTCTTTTTTGAGCTCGACAAGACCGTCTTTAGTTAAAAGAACCTTCCCTTGTCCGTTGGTATCCATAGATTTTTGGTCGTAAAAAAAACCTCCCCGGTGCGCCAAACTAGGGAGCAGATAGCAGGTTAATAAATTCCGTATCGCCTCTGAACTAGGATTAAATTGTATGGTAAATTACCTTGCTCTGTCAAGTCCGAACTGATAAAATTGACTCCGGAGCCCCCATCGTCTAGCGGCCTAGGACGATGCCTTCTCAAGGCATAAATCGTCGGTTCGAATCCGACTGGGGGTACTAGCCTTCGCTAAAGCTACGGCTAGCGAGCATGTTCTATACGTATATTTTGTTTAACCATAGAACTCAACGCTACTATATTGGCTACACACCCAATCTTAGAAGTCGCTTATCCAAACATCAAACCGGAGAAGTAAAATCCACAAAATCAGATTTACACTATGATTTAGTTTGGTACTGCGCATTTACAAAAAGAGAGCAGGCACTTAATATGGAGCGGTATCTAAAGTCGGGCTCCGGAAGAGCATTCATGAGTAAGCGACTTCTAAGCAAGCCGTAGTTTTACGAAGGATAATGCTTCTATCGGATGGTTCACTCGCCGAAGCTTCTTAGCGAAGGAGAGAATCCGACTGGGGGTACTTAAAGAGACGCTCAACATACTTCAAATGTTTAGATTGTTAATACAATCTAAACATAGTTTGACAAATTTCTTCGAAAGTTTTACCTCTTGAAGCTAGACGGTAGTGGGATTCGAACCAACACCGATTGTCAAACCGGAAATTCTTCTAAATCTCGTTCAAAAACAACTGTCGGATTCTGACTACCCGTAAGTTGGATTTCTACCTGAGATCCCCATAGTAATTTCTTCACATGATCGAAAAAACTTTTCGGTTTAACAACAGGAGAAATAACTCTAGCCTCCTCTAGCTCAGCATAACCCGACCAGTGATTAATACCCCAATCATCAGCTATTAGAGACTGTTGAGTAAGAACCTGTATGAGAACTCGTTCACCTTTGGTGAATTTAGGCGCTTCCTTTGTCACTTTGATGAATTATGCGCTTTTATGAGACTATTAATCCAGTCGAGCAGTTCGAAATAAAATGCATAAGGGGTACT
>CAYTZO010000002.1:64014-66783 GCA_964442525.1 uncultured Gammaproteobacteria bacterium | reverse complement strand
TCAAAGGACCGTCCCCGAATTTGCCGTGTTATACAGTACTCCTAAACTTCTGTCTCCAAATGCATCGTTTGCAATTTCTATTCAATTTTACTTCATAGCTATGATGAGAATATTATCGCCAAAATTGTTATCAAAGAGCAGCTTTTGGAAAGGTGACACTGCCAAAAAAATGATCTTGTTGACGATTCTCGGGAAAAACCGGTCTGGCGGCATAAACCATGAAGTCAGCGTATCGGTATATATTTTGACTACTCGAAAACCCGCGTTTTCTAAAAGAAGTCCGAGAGAATTCGGCGAAAAAAGAACAAGATGGGCCTCTGGACCAAAAACCCACCACTTCTTGCCTAAAATCCTTGCGGATATACCCTGACAGTTCGGGGTCGACAATACGAGCGTTCCATGACTTTTAATTTTTAGCCTTATGTTCTCAAGAAGCGCTCGTGGATCTGTGGTGTGTTCAATAACATCGAAACAGGTTATAACGTCGAAAAATTTATTTGGTATTTTATTTAGAGTTTGGTAGATAGGAACATGCTGAGAAACTAGATACTTTTGCACAATTTTTGATTTATCGTACCCTAATGCTTTATATCCTTTTGCGCGCAGGTACTTTGTGAACTCTCCCCTTCCACAACCAAAGTCAAGTATTGTTAACCCGGCCGTGGCAATTTTTTTCAATATGGTGAGCCGCTGATCAAAAATTCTGGTATCGGTCGTTTTTTGAGAATCCAAGATATAGAGAGCGGCATGTTTTTCAAGCATGTTTTGAGCCCTTTGCTTATTCGGCATTCTTCTAACGATATATGTCTTGCAAAAGCTACATTGAATATAACTATCAACTCTCAAAATAGGAGCGTCGTTCTTGCAGATGAAACACATAGGCGGAGCTTAGCACAAAACAACCGATCAAAGTATGGTTGACATTAAGAAGGAAACCATGCAATTTCTAGATGGTCCTGTCAAGCTTTCAAAGGACCGTCCCCGATTCGCTATCGTGACTGATGGAAACGGCTGCCGCGTGTCGGCGGTCTTTTGATGTTTTGAGAAATCTCATCACCAAAAAACTTGTTCCCAATGTTACGGCCGTCCCATAGAGAAAGCTTAGCGGAAAATAGAGAAAGGTAATGGTGGAGTCTGTTGAATCAATGGGTGCAGCGAGAAGATTCTCTCTTCTTCCGGCACGCTCAACCCGATTGCTTCTGATCACCCACCAGTTTTGATCATAATTTTGGTTCACGACAACTGTATCTTCGGCCAAAAGCTTCTTTTCAAGCGTTACTCTGATGATATTGGGTGACCAAAAAAACCGTATGGGGACCGAACTGCTAGAGAGGTACACTTCCCCCCGATACGCTCCATCCTGATACCCTTTTACTGCGCTCTGACCAACCGGAAGCGACTCATAACAGTCCACACTTCCATAGTGAGCATAAATAACCGGATATTCCGCTACGCCCGTTCTATAGGTAGTGACCCGATTTGTTCCTTGGCTGGGAGTTGTCCGCACCTGGCGAAACTCCGCGCTCTTGGGAGTGTTTGGGAGGCTTTTTTGAAAAGGGGCTGAGAGAACCGATGTATTTACCACCCAGAGATCTATAAAAATAAATAGAACTATCCCAACGCGCACTGGCAAAACCACACGCTTGCTCCGCGTTGAGATCCCCTTTTCTAATGCGTCAAATCCAAAGCCCGCAGAGAGAGCAAAAAAAATCAGAAAAAAGTACTTATACCGCTGTGCGACCATCATCATCGGAAAAAGCGGAAGCGCGCGCACCATCCTATACAGGCTCGGTGAGATATTGACGCCAAAGATGAGCCATAAAAAAAGAATGAGGGGGAAAAGCAGCTGTGCTGATCGAGCCTTACGAATAAGGCCGATGAGAAACAGGACCAGCGCCAAAACGCCGACGTACATGCCGTTTTCTTCAAAATCAAACGAGGCGGGTACGCCCCCTGAGGTGAACCTCTGCCAACCAGAAAACGTCTGTTGTCGGGAAAAAAGCGAAAAGAGGAAACTTTTAACAGAATAGCCGTCGTACGGTACCGCCGCAACTACGCGGGGGTAGAGAGAGACCGTTTCTATGCTCGGAAAAAGCTTTATGGCACTTATTCCAACAAAAATGAAAAGAGCCAGTGCGCTAAGGAAAAATGGATGCCACCTTCGCTGTTGGATGGAGAGCGCACCCGAGATAATAAGAAGAGACAGACCAACCATGGGCATGTAGCTCCATCCGCCAAAAAACATGAGGGTGAGGACAAGTGAAAGTGCCACTGCCATCGGAAATGCCCGGGAAAACGTTTTTTTTGTCCCGATCGCGTTTACGCAGATGACGAGCCAGGGGACCAGCGTGAGGTTCATAAAATTAGTCATGCCGGCGGCAAATGGTGCGGTAAAAATCCCTGAGTAGGAAAATATGATGGCCGCAAGAAGCGAGCCGGTGTGAGAGGTGCCCAAACGCCTGGCGAGGATAAAGGCGCCACCTGCGGCGATAATTATTTGCAAAACAAATATGATCTTGTATCCAACGGGTGAACCAAAAAGCAGAATAACGAGAAAAAGTGGTGAGAAAAACCGGTTTTGCGGCTGGCCGACATCCGTTATTCCGCCGCAGCGGAACGGATCCCAAAGCGGAAATTGACGATACCGCAGGATTGTCTGCCGAGAAGATTCAGAAAACGCCAGATGTTGATCCCAGTCGTATCCGCCCCACATTCCCAAGTGAGAAAAAACCGGAGCGGCAAAAACCACCGAGGAAAAAACAAGAAGGA
>CAYTZO010000002.1:57789-63914 GCA_964442525.1 uncultured Gammaproteobacteria bacterium | reverse complement strand
ACATAGTATACGGGAAAAAGACAGTATGCTACAATCACCGACATGGCAAAACCGGAGAAGTTTGATCTTTTGGTTGCTCTCTACATTTATTTCATTACGGTTTCGGAGCTCATGGGCGGGAAAACATTCCCGCTCGCCAAAATCTTCGGCTACCAACTCAACGCAAGCGTTGCAATATTTGTACTCCCCCTTATCTATACGATTAACGACGTCATTACCGAAGTCTATGGGAAGGAACGCACGAGAAGCGTTATCGTCTCGGGATTTATCGTCATTGTCCTTATCATGCTCTTCTCTTTTCTCGCTACCAGCCTGCCGCCATCGGCGAGGTTTCTCCAAACGGAGCGGGCATATGATACGATCTTTGGGTTTTCTATCCGCATAGCCGCCTCAAGCCTGACCGCATTTGCGGTAAGCGAATTTCTTGACGTTCTGATTTTTGTCCGGATGAGGGCAATGCTTGGAAAACGAGGGTTGTGGCTGCGCAACAATGTCTCCAACATACTCTCAGCATTCTTCGATACCGCAGTTTTTATCTCGCTTGCATTCTACGCCTTCGGCAGACCGTTTGCGGCCAACGTGGAATTTCTCTGGAGTCTTATCCTTCCCTACTGGCTCCTCAAGTGTTTCATGTCTGTTATCGAAACGCCGCTCGTATACGTGGGCGTGCGTTGGCTTAAAAAGCCGCAAGCATGAAAGTTGCGCTTGTCATGGTGTCCTCGCTCAACGGGAAAATTACCCGGGGAGACGACCCTAGTGTAACGCATTGGAGCTCAGAGGAGGACCAGAAGCTTTTTGCCGCTCTCATCGCAAAAGCCCGACTTATCCTTATGGGTAGGCAAACATACGAGGCGGGAAGGGAAAGAATCAAGCTTCAACCCGGAAAACTGCGCATTGTCCTCACCCGGCAACCCGAACGCTTCCGGGATCAAGCAGTTACAAATCAACTGGAGTTTACCAAAGAAAAACCAAAAGAACTTATCAAAAGACTTGAGGCACAAGGATATAAAGAGTTGCTTTTGGTTGGCGGCGGAAAGGTTAATGTCATGTTTCTCAAAGAGCATCTCGTCAGCGAAATTCACCTAACCATTGAACCGCTTCTTTTTGGTTACGGCACACCGCTTGTTGCCGAAGGACTATTTGATGTACCACTCCAACTCGTTAAAATAAAAAGGCTCAATAAAAACGGTACTCTGCATCTGACGTACAAGGTGAAAGACAATCTACGGGAATAAGAGTCTTGCTTTTTGTTTCGAAGCTTCTTGAAGAGCTCGTAGTTCCGGCGGTGGAGCATTTCCCCATCTCCGTAAGATGGCGCTCCTTATTTTTTCGAAATCCCAATGCCCAATAATTTTTTCTATGTCTCTTCTGTCGCTCGATCCGGAGCTTGGCTCAATCCATTCCTCTATGCCCTGGCCGTTTATTTGAACGCTACCGAACGTTTTTCCTTTGCCGACATTAACAATGAGGTAACGGCTTCTACCATCACGCGAGGAAAGAAATTCATCGCCGAAGGCAATCTGAATTGGTTTGAGCCATTCCCTCGCCTCCAAACGTTCACGCTCAGTCTGTCTTATTCTCGTTCCCATATCTTAGAAAATCTCTACCCTCGTGGGCGCATCAGGACTCGAACCTGAGACCTTTTCAATGTCAATGAAACGCTCTACCAGCTGAGCTATGCGCCCTTTATGAATATCCTTTATGAAGGTTATTATATCTTTTTTCCGCTGTCTTGACCACCCAGGCTATCTCCTTTACACTTGGTACTATGGACTTTATTAAAAGGGCCGTTGCGGCCATTTTTGATTTCCTCCAGTCTATCGTCGTCGTCATGGCGATTCTTGTCATGATCTATCTCTTCGTCATGTCGCCGCAGGAGATAAAAGGCGCTTCAATGGAGCCGTCGTTTTTTAATGGTGAATTTATCCTCACGAACAAAATCGTCTATAAGGTGTTCGAACCGCAGCGGGGCGACGTCGTCATTTTTAAAGCGCCGTCGGACAAGGAAATTGACTACATCAAACGCATTATCGGGCTGCCCGGCGATACGGTACTGCTGCGGGACGGAAAAATCTACGTCAACGGTACTGCGATTGCGGAGCCGTATTTGCGTCCGGGAACGGAAAGTTCCGGCGAGCTGTTTTTGCAGGACGGACAGCAGGCTACGGTACCGGAGGGAAAATACTTTGTCATGGGAGATAACAGGCCGCATAGTTCCGATTCACGGGAATTTGGCTTTATCGCCAAAGAGGATTTTATCGGAAAGGCAATTCTCCGGTATTGGCCCTTTACGAAATTTGGCGTGGTTTTGCGTCCTGCGTACCAAATCCCAAAGTAACTCTTACTTCTTTTTTGCCGTCTCCGCTATCTTTTGGTAAATTTCCTTAAGAATTTTACTCGTCGTCTCCAGATTCCCGCGGATGACAAACACCAGCCTCGCCTCAACCTTTGACTGGGTAATTTTTACCAGTCCCCCGACTGACTGGGCGAGCCCCTTTGCCATGGTGTCCAGTTCGTCGCTATGAATCCGCTCGACCCGTTGCGTAGGCTTGGCATTAATCTGCATTTTCATCCGGCGTGCGAGATCTTCTGCCCGACGGACAGAAGCGCTTTCGGCTAAAATGGTCTTGTACGCCTCGACCATGAACTTGACATCGCCAAGTCCGGCGATTGCACGCGCATGGCCTTCGGTAATTGCACCGGAGATGAGACCGTCTTTAATCGCATCGGGAAGCGCAAGAAGCCGCATGGTGTTACTGACGTAGGACTCGCTTTTACTTATCCGTTTCGCTATCTCGGAAACCGGCAGACCAAACTCCTCGATGAGACGCTGAAATGCCTGCGCTCGGTCAATGGGATTAAGGTCTTCACGCTGGACATTTTCCACCAGGGCCATCTCGAGCATTCCTTTGGCCGTCGTCTCTTTGATAATGACGGGTACCGTGGTAAACCCCGCGAGTTTTGCCGCGCGCCATCGCCGCTCTCCGGCAATAATCTGATATCCTGCGGGGGTTTTGGCCACAACGAGCGGCTCGATAATCCCGTGTTCCTTAAGGGAGTTAACCAAGTCAGCGAGCGAATCTGGAGCGATAAGACCCCGTGGTTGAAGAGGGTTCGGCTCAACTAAATCAATATCAAGGTGAAGTATCTGCTGCGTATCCGCCATTGTACTTACGCTCTGGTGGGCAGACCTGCCTGTGCAGGCAATACCGAGACAAACGCTCTTCCCTTTCTGGTTCTAAACGTTACTTTTCCGGAGTTCACGGCAAAAATTGTATAATCTCGTCCAATCTTGACTCCCTCACCGGGATACAATTTTGTTCCTCTTTGACGAACAATGATGTTTCCCGGCTCGGCCGTTTGACCGCCATAAATCTTCACACCCAAGCGCTTACTTATTGAATCTTTGTTGCCTTTGGCGGTTCCGCCTGCCTTAACGTGTGCCATACTTGAAACGCATTAAATATTAATTTCCAAATACTGAAACTTACTTCTTCTGAAAAATATAGAATTCTCTGCGCACTTTTGCCTGTGGCCGACTATATTCTATAGGTCCAGCCAAGGTAGTATAGCCAAGCGTTTCACACCTGTCAATAACGGTTTTCACAGTGTATGTTTTCCCTAGTACATGGTACTGGGGCAGCGCCATAATAATTTTTCCTTGCGGCTTGAGAACATGCCGCCACTGTTTCAGGCACCCCAGGTAGAGTTTTTCAAGACCCCGAAGAATATTTTTTGTATCGGCCGCACTGGCTGTCTTTTGACTGCCCATAAACGGCTCCGTCACAATGGCGTCCACGGAGCCCGCGGTCACGACCGTTGATACATGCGTGGCATCCGCCGCAAAAAAGCTCGCAGTCCCCAGTGTGAGCGCCGGGTACTCGCGCCTGAGCCAGACGAGATTGGCCATCGCTTGCGTAATTACCTCAGGCGACTGGTCAGTTCCGATGGCCGTCCAGCCCATCATCACAGCCTCCCCAACAATCGTTCCCATACCGCAAAAGGGGTCAAGCAGCACCCTGCCTTTTCCGACTCCTGCAATATTAACGATCATCCGTGCCACTTTCGGCGGAAGCATCCCGCGCGCCGGATCGACAAACGGCCGCTGATAATCACGTTTATTCCACTCCTCAAACGGCTGCACGGCAACAGTTTTGCCGACAAAATATTTATCGGCATCTTTCACGATCACGAGGTCAAATACTCCTCCTTTTTCTACCACGACGCTCGAAAGAGCACCTCCATCCCGCGCTTCAATAAAACGCGACCCCGGACGAAGCCTTTTTATTTCTTCAAGAAATTGTCGGGAAATTTTCTCTCCCTGATACACGCTGATACCAAACGTCTGCCCCGAAATATATCCGGCAAGAAGACGCGTTGAAATCGAGGGGATCCGACCTAAAATCTCAACGATTTTTACCGTACCGCCAAGCGTCCTCATGATTTCCATCGGATCGCGTTCTTGACGGACCAAGGCAACGGAAGTATTAACAAACGCTCGCTGGGGGAAAAACGTCGTCAGTTCAAGCCGGGAGAGCGCGGGCGTCCGTCCAAAGATAAAAAGATAATCCCTCATGCCCGGCCGATTGAGAGAATCTGGATGGTGGTCTGGAGCGGTCGAAAGCCGCGGGATCGCCTATAGCGGACTTTGGATTTAAAGCGACGGACGTTGATCTTCTCTCCTTTTCCCTGTGCGGTTACTTTGGCAGTCACCGCGGTATTTTTGATAAAGGGCGCTCCTACCGTCGTCTTAGTGCCGTCATGGGTCAAAAGGACGGTTGTGAACCGCGCGGTTTCACCCACCTTCCCGGCCATGTGATCGACAACAACCGACTGGCCGGTCTTGACTTTATATTGCTTTGCGCCAATGGCAACTATTGCAAACATACAGATCTCATTGTATCAACCTAAGCTCGTATTTGCAACGCTCCCGCCGTCTCTTCGCAAAATTGCCCACCACAGGCCGAAGGAAATGCTAAGCGCCAAAATAGAACTGCCGCCGTAAGACACAAACGGCAACGTGATGCCGGTAATCGGCAGAATGCCCATGTTCATACCGGCATTGATAAAAATCTGCGCGAGAAGCATGGCAAAAAGACCAATACTATAAGTAAATCCGAACCTCGAGGGTATCGAACGAAGCATTGGTCCCAGAATTCGCCAAAGCAGCACCGCATAGGTTCCAAGAAGGAGAATGCCGCCAAAAAATCCGAGATCTTCAACGAGCGTCGCAAAAATAAAATCCGTATGATATTCCGGAAGGAACCGCAGGTGACTCTGCGTCCCACGGCCCAAACCTCTGCCGAATCCCCCTCCGCTGCCTATGGCAATCATCGATTGCAGTGCGTTATAGCCTGCCCCCTTTGGATCAAGGCTCGGCTCGAGAAACGTAAGGATCCGGGCCTTTTGATAGCTCGCGAGCATGTACCAGATAACGGGAAACACCAGTGCGAGCGCGATAATCGACAAAATCACAATGCCGAAAGAAAGTCCTCCGGCCATCATCATGGCAAACCAAAAGCTTGCATAAACAATGCCCGAACCTATATCCGGTTGCTTCACAACCAGTAAAAATGGAAGAAGAAACAAAGCGAGCTGAATTGGGATATTGCGCGGCTGCCTTGGAGAAAATTGAGCTACCGCTCTGCTAAATGCCAAAATAAGAAGGGGTTTGATGAGTTCTGATGGTTGAAGCTGTACCGGGCCAATCATAATCCAGCGTGTGGCGCCGCGTATAGACGGCCCAAAATAGCTCAGAAGCAGGAAAATATTTGCGAGAACGTATGCCCAGGGCGCTGCCCACCACAGAATGGTTGCATCGATCCGGGAAAAGAGATAAAGGAGCGCTATACCCAGTGCCACAAAAAAAAGCTGCTGGAGAAACAGGGATTGGTTGATGGTCGCGAGAAGAAACAGTCCAAACGAGGAAAGGACAAGGAGTATGAGCGCAGTTATCCAGTCGAAACGGTAAGCTTCTCTCCCCATAGCAGTTTTCCGGCGAGCGTTTCACGCCTGATTTTTTCCAAAAGGTCCTTCGTGAGCGTTTGATATTGCTCAGGAAGGACGACATCAATTCGTTCGTCTATTGTACACCCTTTTTCTTTACGCAGAATCTGTATCTGCCG
>CAYTZO010000002.1:23056-57689 GCA_964442525.1 uncultured Gammaproteobacteria bacterium | reverse complement strand
CAATTCGTTCGTCTATTGTACACCCTTTTTCTTTACGCAGAATCTGTATCTGCCGAATAAGTTCACGCGCCTCTCCCTCTGCCCGAAGCGCATCAGTGAGTGATATATCGAGATCCACCACGAGCGCAGCCTTGCCTTGGGTCACGACCGCCGCCTTTACATTTAGCTCGTCGCAAATAAGCGCAATATATTCATCTTCAAGTTCCATAGGAGCATGGGTAACCAAACAGGTTGCCAGGGGCTGACGCACTTTTATTTTATGGAGCTTCCGCCACGCATGGCCAATCTCACAGATCTGCCGTACCAACTGCATTTTCTCATATATTAATATATGAGAATTTTCTTCTTTCGCTTTTGGCCAGGAAGTAAGGTGAACGGACTGTTCTCCTGTTAGATTTTGGCAGAGCTCCTCCGCAAGAAACGGAACAAACGGCGCGAGAAGTTTTGTAAGGGTCACGAGCGCGGTATGGAGCGTCGCGTAGCAAAAGTCTTTATCTGGTCCTTCTAATGCAGCCGGCCCAACGCGATCGCGGCTTCTTCGTACGTACCACTGGGAAAGGTCTGTGACAAAGTTCTCAATTACGGAGGCTCCTGTTGCCGCATCGTAACGGCCAAGTGCCTTAGTCACTCCTGCCACCGTTGAGGCAAGTCTGGCAAGAATCCACCTGTCGAGGATATTTCTGCTTTCTGTTTTCTCTTTTCTGCTTTCCGGCTGCCAGTGATCAATATTGGCGTAGGTCACGAAAAAATTATAGATATTCCAAAGGAGCAAATGAAACTTCCGCCGCGTTTCGTCGGCGAGCTTATAGCCGAACAGAAGATTTTGCTCGGGGTTGTGCCGGGCAAACATCCAGCGCATGACGTCAACCCCGATCTTGTCCGCGCCTTGGTTAAACTCAATCGCATTCCCCCAGCTTTTGTGCATCGGCCTGCCGTCTTCACCGAGCATCGAGCCGTAGCCCAAAACATCGGTAAAGCACGTCCGCTTCTCAAGAACCGTCGACATGGCAATCATCGAGTAAAACCAATTTTTAAACTGTCCGGGGAATGATTCCGTTATAAAGTCAGCAGGATACCACTGCCGCCAGTATTTCTTGTCTGTCGTGTAGCTGAGTTTCCCCGTTTTGGGATCAACAAGCGTTGAAAACCCAACGATTCCCGCGTCAAGCCAGACGTTGCCCACATCAGGCAGGCGCGACACTACCTCCGAGCACTTCTCACAGCGTATTTTTACTTCATCGATAAACGGCTTATGCGGCGTATGCCCGCTAAATTCGCTCCAGCCCGATACGGCCTTCTTTTTGAGTTCTTCGCGGCTCCCGATGACGGTAAACCAGCCGCATTTTTTACATTCATAAATCGGGAGCGCCAGTCCCCAATAACGGTTGGGCTTGCTGATAAGCCAGTCGTGCATGTTAGTGAGCCAGTCCAGTTCCCGCTCGAGTCCAAACGCCGGTCTCCAGGTAATCTGTTTTGCGGTTTTCTTCATCTGCTCCCGGAGACTAAGCTTGCCGTCCGAAGCTTTTAGCGAAGGACGGTCCATGGCGATATACCATTCATCCGCTACTTTCCAGACGAGCTCGGTCTTACACCGCCAACACCTGGGGTAGCGGTGGGTGTAATTTTCTACGTTAAAGAGCCAGTTTCCGCCTTTCTTTTCGAGCTCGGCAAGATAATCGATAATAACTTCCGGATGTTTCTTTGCGTTTTGTCCGGATAAAGATCCCAAGTTCTGAAGATAGTCCGCCGTGTCGTTAATGACCGGCACCATGGGAAGCCCGTATTTTTTCCCCAAACGAAAATCTTCGCTTCCCGCAGAAACTGCCGTATGGACGAGTCCGGTTCCCTCCGACGTTGTAACGGGGAGAATAAGCGGGTCGGTAGCCACCACGACATGAAACGTCTTGGGATTTCTTTGTGCCACTTCACGGACTGCCGGCAGATCGTCAAATGGCCCCTGATAGCGAAGGTCTACTAATTCTTTTCCCTTGACCGTCTTAATAATTTTTTTCTCGTTGCCAAATACTGCTTCGACCCGCTGCCTGGCTACCCAAAAGCGGTATCCCCTTGAATCTTCAACGAGAGAGTAATCCAAATCCTCATCGACCGCGACGGCGATGTTGGCCGGTATCGTCCATGGCGTAGTCGTCCAGATAAGCAAAAACTCCTTGTCGCGGCCAACTATCGGTAACTCTAAGTAAATCGCTTTATGCGTCACCTCTTTGTAGTCTTCGGTAAGCATTTCGTGCTGGGAAATTGCCGTCTCGCACCTCGGGCACCATGGCACGGAGTCCCGCCCCTTGTAAATCCACCCTTTTTCAAAACAGACTTTGAGGAAGTGCCAGATCATATAGTTATTTTCATCGCTCATCGTGTAGTAGGAACGGTCCCAGTCCATAAAGTAACCCAGGCGCTTACTTTGCTCTGTCTGGATTGCGCTAAACTTCCGCACCCGGGCTTTACAGAGCTCGACAAATTTTGCTATCGAAGCTTTTTTGTCTCCCGGCACAAGGTTTTCAATATCCTTTTTTGCACGGATCCCGAGTTCCTTTTCGACTTCCACTTCTACCCAAAGACCCTGACAGTCAAAGCCGTTCTGAAAACGCTCTCTGTACCCCCGCATGGCCCAGAAGCGCTGCCAAAGGTCTTTGTATGTGCGGCCCCACGCGTGGTGGACTCCCATGGGGTTGTTAGCGGTAATCGGGCCATCGAGGAATGAAAACCGTTTCGCCGATTGATCATTGCGGTGAAGGTACTTCTCTACAATGCCCTTTTCGTACCACTCCGACAGGATCCGTTTTTCCATTTCCGGAAAGTTGACGTTGGTGCTAACTGGCTTGAACGGCATTTTTTTCATACAAAAAAGCTCACCCTTCCATTATATACAAAGGGTGAGCAATGCTCACGGTACCACCTTAGTTTTTACCCGCCATAGTCTTGACGACGGCGGGGCTTCTCATTTATGAGGGTCTAATTCCCTTCGACTTCGCTCAGGGTTTCTTCCTCAAGCTCCGGGATGATCACCCCATCAACGCTTTACGTTCAATCCTAGTATACCAAACGCCCCGAGACTTGACAAATGTGATCTGTCTCACATACCATTGACGAAAGTTCCAAAAACTGCCCAAAGGAGGAAACAATGACCGGTACGCCAACCTTAGTCAGACCAACTGCCTTTCGAGCTTGCCCCGGGTGCAAAGAAGCGACAAGGCATTTTCAACTAGCTCAAGCGGCACTTGAGGGACAAGACGTGACGCAATTAACGGCAATATGCGAAAAAATTCAGGGTAAAACTGAAGAACACCCGGGTACCGCTGAGATGCAAATACGCGCTACCCTCCCCATGGGAGAAGAGGGCGCAAATCATGCGGTAGATTTAGGTGACGGCAAAACGAACGTTGTGGTCTTCTGCGAAGGCGCCATTAAGGGATAAACGCACCATTTAACTTCTCTGCCGCAGGAATGCGGGGATGTCGAATTCGTCCTCCTCGGGTGGGACTTCGTCTTCTGGCGGAAATAGCGGCGCTTTCTTCGCAGTGAGTCCAGTCGGCTGGCTTGCTGTCACCGGTTTGGTAAAGGAGGTGGCCGCCTGCTGCGCGGAGACGGGAGCGTAGCCGGGCACGCCATAGGCACCGGGTCTGCCCGTTAACTCACGAAGTTTTCGTTTCGTTTCGTCAAACCCGCTCGCAATCACGGTAATTTTCACCTGATCCACCAGGTGCTCATCAATGGTCGCGCCGAAGATAATGTTGGCGTCCGGATCAACGGCACCCGCGATTTGTTTGGCTGCTTCATCCACTTCCGCCATCGTGAGATCCGGACCGCCCGTAATGTTAAAGAGCACTCCCTTGGCGCCATCGATAGAGACTTCAAGAAGCGGACTGGCAATTGCCGTCCGAGCCGCAGTGGCAGCGCGGTTTTCTCCGACGCCGGTGCCGATCCCCATAAGGCTGCTGCCGGCATTGGTCATAATTGTCCTTACATCCGCAAAGTCGACGTTAATGAGCCCCGGCATGGTGATAAGATCCGATATCCCCTGTACGCCCTGACTCAGGACCGAGTCGGTCACCCGGAACGCCTCAAGAAGCGTCATTTTCTTATCAATAACCTCGAGAAGCCTTTGATTGGGAATGACAATAAGGGTATCAACTTTGTCTTTGAGGTTGGTTATACCCTCTTCCGCATTAACCATTCTGCGGGTGCCTTCAAACTGAAAAGGCTTGGTGACCACCGCTACGGTGAGCGCACCAAGCTCCTTGGCTAGTTCCGCAATAAGCGGCGTCGCGCCCGTCCCCGTCCCGCCTCCTTCACCGCAGGTGAGAAACACCATGTCGCTATCGCGAAGATACTCCTTGATTTTTTCTTTCGACTCCTCAGCCGCCTGCCGGCCGATCTCAGGGTTTCCGCCCGCGCCCAGCCCCCGCGTGAGATTTTCTCCGATCTGAATCTTGGTCGGTGCCTGGCAACCCAACAGCGCCTGCGCGTCGGTGTTAATGCCGATAAAGTCAACGCCGTTTATCTGATTGACGCTGATCATGGAATTGACCGCGTTGCAGCCGCCGCCACCGATGCCGACGACTTTAATTTTTGCAAAACGCGCAATGTCAGGCTTTATAAGCATATGGTCTCACGAGAGGCAGATCGTGAAGAAAATTATTGCGTTATGGCAGGAATGATTTCACAAAATCAATCACCTTTCCGGCTGCGCCTTTTATCTGAATTCGTTCGCTAATCTTACCGATCCCGGAAAGCATAGCGCTTCCCTCTCCTCCCGCGGTCTTTGCGCCGTAGAGGAGAAGTCCAACGCAGGCCGTGTAACTGGGCGTCATAATCTCATCGATAAGTCCCGTCACGTGCTGAGGTGTGCCAATGTGAACGGGCATGGCGAGGTTGCGGCGGGCTGCCTCTACCGCGCCGATCGTAAGCGCCCCGCCGCCGGTAAGGACAATGCCCGATGGCGTGAGACCGCCAAAAGTACTGCGTTTAATCTCGAGACCCACCATGGTAAAAATCTCATTGAGTCGGGGTTTAATGATCCCCTCAACGAGGGTTTTGCGCGAGACGGCCTTGATTTCTTCAGGAAGACCCAGGCGGCTGAGATCAACCTCGTCCATCCCCTCGCTTTTGGCGCTTTTGAGCTTGAGCTCCTCTTCTGCAATGGCCGGAACGCGGGGCCTTTCTCCCAAAAGAAGCTTAATCCGCTCGGCAGACTCAAGCGACACTCGAAGCCCGGCTGCCAGATCTTTGGTAATGTTAATCGCGCCGATCGGAATGACAGAAGAATACGAAAGCGCGCCCTCAACGAAAATGGCTACATCCGTCGTGCCTCCGCCGATATCAATGAGTACAACGCCAAGCTCCTTTTCCGTATCCGAGAGAGTCGATTGAGCCGAGGCAAGACCCCCGAACACCATGCCCTCTACCTCAACGCCCAGCTCCTCCACGCATTTTCGCAGATTTCGAATTGCCGTTGCTCCTCCAGTGACCAGGTGCGTGTCAACTTCCAATCGTATTCCCGTCATGCCCGCGGGATCAACAATCCCCTCCTGTCCGTCGACGATGTATCCCCTCGGCAAGACGTGAAGGATCTCCCGTGATGAAGGAAGCGATACGGCTTTTGCCGCATCGATCACGCGCTTAACGTCAAATTCTGTGATTTCACGCTCTGGCTCTGCAACGGCAACGACGCCGTGGGAGTTAAGCGAAGCAATGTGCGCGCCGCCAACACACAAAAACGCACGGGCAACCGAGGTTCCCGCCATCCGCTCAGCGGCCTCGAGGGAAGAAGAAATAGCACCTGTTGCCTCTTCTATATTGACAACCTGGCCTTTGCGAAGTCCGCGGCTGGGTACGGTTGCCACCCCAATAACCCGAGCTTCCCCCTCGTCCGTAATCTGAGAAACGAGCGTCGTAATTTTGCTTGTTCCGACATCTATGCCGGAGACTATGCGATCACGCGCCATATGGTGCTACTCCTCTGATACTTGAGTACATCTGTTCTCCATCCAGTATACACCATCCGTTAACTTGTCGAGAGCTGGGACAGCGAGCGCCCGGTCGATTTCCATTTAAAAGGTAACAATTGGTTTATCAAAACGAAGATCGATAACTTTGGGCAGTGTGCCCTTTATTCTAAACCCCGCAATGATTGTTTGTAAAGTGTTCACTTTCCCGGAAATATCACTTCCCTGAGTAAAATAAATATCTGTTTCTTCCACTTTGGCCAAAAGCCAAGCGCTCTCGACTTGTCGTATGCTCGTTACCTTCTGCTGCCCCATCCGGTCTATAAACTCGACCGCCGAGGTAACGCGCTGGTCCGTCACCTTTTGACCAAGTTGAACCGACGGTAACGGAATCGAGAGAACCGGCAGTAAATTATCGGAAGGACCTGCAATTCCGATGGCAATGTCTTCATTATCAAGGGTCACTTCACGGCCGCCGGAAACCAGACGAACTATTGGAATGCGCCCGACAGCGACAAAGACAAGCGTTCCGGGAAATTTCTTCTTAATCCGGACGTCCCTGAGCATCGTATTATCGCCAAGTATCTCTCCCCGTACCTTCTCCGTCGGAAAAAAAAGAAGATTCTTAGGGATCTTGCGCTCATCAACGCGTACCGCAAGGTTTGTCCCAACCACCTCTATAGTCCGTATGGAAAAAAAATTATTGATGACCAATGCAATGCCCGCGCTTCCTAAAAGGACAAACGCTGTGATGGCGACGGTTTTCCTGAAGCGCCTGGCAAAAATCGTTATACCCGTAGGACGTCGCATAAAAGATCAACCACCCGACGTGCTCCATCGCGGGGCATGCTGCGGGCAAAAGATTTTGCATGAGCTTGATACGAGTCAAAGTCAGATTCCATTTGCCCAATAGTGGCAAGCAGGGTCGCTGGCGTAAGCGCCCGCTGATCTATCACGATGCTTGAGCCGGCCCCGGCAAGGTAGCCGGCGTTTGCTTTCTGCTCACCGCCCGACGACCAGGGCAGAGGAATCCAGATGGCTACTTTTCCGATGGTTGCTGCCTCTCCTACAGTGTTTGCACCGCTCCTGCCGATAAGAAAATGCGCACGGTAAAAAATCCATGCATATGCCGGCATATCGACATATTGAAGCACGTGGTAGCGGGAGCGCTCACCGGGAGGAAGACCCTCCTTTATGTCTTTCGCCCTGGCAAGAGAAAGTGAACCGGTTTGGTGTATTACCATATATTTTTTTACGAGCTCCGGCAAACAGGCAAACAGAACTTCATTCATCGATCTGGCGCCAGTACTTCCTCCGGTAATAAATACGATAGGAAGTGTTGTCTGTATGGGCAAAGAGAAATTTTTTGGCACGTTTAACATTTCTTTCCGGATGGGCAAACCCGTATAGACAACTTTCGACTGGAGATAGCGATGTTGTTGATCCGGAAAACTTATTGCGATTTTTTTTGCAAGCAACTCGATGAGTCGGTTTGCCAAACCAATGACGCGCGTTTGTTCATGTGTCACTGACGGGATGCCCAGAAGCCACCCGCCTATCACGACAGGAAGCGCGACGTATCCTCCAAATGAGAGGATTATAGCGGGCTTTTCCCGGATAAGGAGGCGCCATGCCTGCACGAATCCCCGCGGAATTTTGAGGAGCGAGAGAAACGTATGAACGCTCCATGTGCGCGTAAGTCTCCCTGTCTCAATGGGGATAAAACGCATATGGGAGCGGCCTGCCAACCGCTTTTCTTCGGATGGTGTGCGTTCCCGATCGAACGCATAACTTCTTCCCGCAAGTGCAATCTCCCAGTCGGGAAACCTCATCCGCAGCTCTTCGATAACGGCAATAGCAGGAGTGATGTGACCTCCGGTAACAAGTATTTTTATCTGCTTACTTTTTGTCATAGATTACCGAAACCTGCTGATGTTTAAAAGAATGCCGAGGGCTGCCAGTGTCATTATAAGGCTTGATCCCCCGTAGGAAACAAGGGGCAGCGGGATACCGGTGAGGGGCACGAGAGCAACCATGGCGGCAAGATTAAGCATTGCCTGAATACCGATCCACGAGGATATCCCGAGCGCCAAAAGCCTGCCAAAATTATCCGGTGCACGCTTGGCAATGCGCAAACCCCGCCATACGAGAAACAAAAATAAAACTACGAGAACCGCCGCGCCGATAAATCCCAACTCCTCGCCTACGATCGCAAATATGGAATCGGTATTGGCTTCGGGAAGATACATATATTTCTGTCTCGACTGACCGATGCCGATTCCAAACCACCCTCCGGATCCCAGCGCCAAGAGCACCTGCCGTATCTGATAGGAGGCACCAAGGGGGTCGGTCTCGGGACGAAGAAATGTGGTAATGCGCTGGAGCCGGTACGGAGAAAAAATCGCGAGCCCCGATACGCCGGCAATAAAAATCGGGATTAAAACGAAAAATTGCCACAATGGCGCGCCGGAGAGAAAATATATGGTCACGGCGGTTGCTAAAATAATGAGGGAAGTACCAAGGTCCGGCTCGGCGACAATCAGTCCCGCGACCATAACAACGAGTAAAAGGAATGCGCCGGTTCGGTGTTTCTCCTGGAAGGAAAACCACGCAGCCAGGTAAACAACAAGAGCCAGCTTTGCCAGTTCCGCAGGCTGGAACACAAAAAAACCTGCGTTGATCCACCTGCGAGCACCGAGGGCAGCGATACCTATACCCGGAATAAATATAAGCACCAACAGAAAAAGTGTGAGAAGGAGAAACGGAAGTGCGAGTTTATACCACCGGTGATAATCAAGGTGCGACAAAACAAAGAACACGCTGCCTCCTGCCAGAAGCCACCGAAACTGATCCCGCACAAAACGATACTGATCCGAAAAATCACGGATGGCGATAGCCACAGATGCGTCGTATACCATGAGCATTCCAAACAGTCCTAATATAATAATCGTAATGGTCAACCATGCATCGGCCGCATGAAGCTTCACCGTTTTTTCCCTCTCTTTCGGGCTTGGTCTGCGCGCATGAAATAGTGTGGAGAAACTCACCATGATACTAGAGTGATGCAGGCCGAATGAGAAGCGCAAGCCACAGTCCGATGAACGCCAGGATGATGGAAATTATCCAAAAACGCATTACGATTTTTGCCTCTTCCCAGCCCTTGTATTGTAGCCACAGGTGGAGCGGCGCGACGTCAAAAAGTTTCCGGCCAAAAAGTTTTTTCCACATGAGCTGCAACAGAGAAGATGCCGCCTCAATGACAAAAACTCCTCCGATCACGACAAGCGCGGCCGCTTTCCCGAGTACCAGTCCCACGACAGCGAGCGTTGCCCCAAAAGAGAGCGCCCCTACATCGCCTAAAAAGAGTCTGGCCGGGTGTACATTAAAATAGAGAAACGCAAGAAGCGCTCCCAGCCACAACGCAATAAAAACGGACAGCGGCGTATCGAGAATAGAAGCAGAGAGAAGCCAAAATGCCAGAAGTGCAATCATAAGTATTCCGCTTGCGAGCCCGTCAAGGCCGTCGGTAATATTAAATGCGTTGGCGAATGCAATAATCACAAATACCGCAAAAGGGACAAAAAACCACCCCATTTGAATAACGCCGATAAATGGTACGTAAAAGATGCTAATCTTTAAATCATACGTCAGCCAAAAACCGACGAGGGACGCGAGAATGACCTCAAGGGTCAATTTGTGCCGAAGGCGCAGACCGAAAAAACCCGACTTTGCCCACAAAAACGTCTTTTTCATGTCATCGAGAAGCCCTAAAAGCCCGAACGAGAGAAAAGTGAAAATGAGAATTTTTATTTCGCTCGCTTTTGGGTAAACCGAGGTGAAAGGAATCCAAAAATAGTACATGAGCAGAAGGACGACCGGGAAAAGAAGGACGGTAACGGCAATAACGAGCGCACCCCCTCCCACAGGAGTACCTGCTTTGGAACTATGAAAACGGTCAAAAATCGGCGTCCGTTGATTAAATGCGTCTCGGGTCCTCTGACGCAGGCGCTGAAAACGCCATTTATAAAGAAGCCGTATAAACGGTATGGAGAGGATACTCGTAACGATCCATGAAAACAACAGAATCCCTAGTAGCACCGTCATACCGTTTAGGTTTTACCAGAAACGCAGGTAGGGCAAAAAAATAAATAGACCCACAGCGACCGCGCCAAAACTCGTGAGAAGCACCATGCCGGCAGAAACATCTTTGGCAATTTTTGCCTCCTGCCGCCATTCCTTTGTAACCAGGTCCGTCATTGACTCAAGCGAGGTGTTTATCATCTCTGCGGCCAAAACTAAAACGATCGTAAACACGATAATGACCATCTCTATTTTAGTTATCTGCAAAATTACCCCTAAGATAAGGGCAAAGACCGCAAGGGTAAAATGAACTCTAAAGTTTGGTTGGGTCCGTATGGCCCAGAAAAATCCGGCAAATGCGTTTTTAAATGATATATGGTGCCGGCGCAATACTTCTTTCATACCCTGGGCTCTTCCCTAAGTATAAGAATTCGACGATCAAATTACAAACAGAGAGGGTCCTAGTAATGTTTTACTCGCTTCCTTATCGTCTCTACCATGCGGGAGACGGTATAGAGTGGGGAAAGCGGCAGATCGTGTGCGTGAATAAAGCCGGCTTCTTTTCCGCCAAAACCCTTCTTAAAAAGCGTAATGCCGCGCCAGGGATGATTTGGACTATCATCAGGAGCTATTCCCCAAAAATTGTATACTTTTTTCCCTCTTTTTTTAGCCTCCTTTATTGCGCTCCACTGAACGAGATAAGAGACGGGGATATGCGTCGGGACTGAGGCAGCATGGTGGTAAATCGCCTGAGGGCCGTAATATAAAATGATTGCAGCCGCCAGAATGTTATTTTTGTAGCTTCCCAGAAAAAGAACGGCCATCCCTGCTTTGGTAAATGCCTTAAACTCTTCCTCAATCCCCCGATGAGGCACAAATCCCTGTCGCTGTGAGGTAAACTTGTAGAGCTTGGAGAAATGGATCAAGTCTTTTGGATCAGTGGAAGCGCGTACGTTTACCCCCAGTCTTTCCGCGCGTCGGATTTCATAGCGCGTCGTTTTGCGCATGCCGGCCAGAAGCTCCGGTTCGGAAGCGGTTATATCAAGTACCCAACAGTGCTCGGCGTCCATGGCATGGATTGCAGATGGCCTGAGAGAAAGTTTCCGCAAAAGCCGCTGATCGGCAGGAGAATCAGGTATTTGAGGACTCATGCGGATAAACCATGCGTTCTCCCCTCCGGCCAGGTCCGTAAGGTGCGAGAGAACCGTCCTGTACATTTCGATGCTGTGATGAGTGAGAACCGGGCCGTGGCGCACGTGGAGAAACGTTCCCCGTTTTGCCGTCACCTTAAAAACCTGAAAGACGCCGATGAGTTCGCTCTCGCGAAAAACTCCAAACCTCCACAGCGTAATTCCGCGGTTTTGTTCAACCTCTCCCCACAGCCAACTCTGAAAAAGCGCCGTCGGTTGGGTAGCAAGGACAAAGCGTTCCCAAACGTCTTTTGACTCAATCGGCCGGATAGCTATAGCCATAGCGATATTGTACTCCAAAAGAGAGTTTGGAAAATATACCCTCTCTTTATCTCTATATATAATATGTTAGCGGACAAGCGCGTGGAGGATGGCCGAAACAACGGATAGGAGTATCGATCCGATAAGCGCTGAGCCAAAGCTATGCACTTGGAACCAGCTTACCAGGTTTCCTGCAAGAAGAAACAGAAGCGCATTGACGATAAACGTAAAAAGGCCAAGGGTGAGGACGGTGACCGGAAGCGTCAAGAGAAAGAGAATCGGCTTGAGGAGCGCGTTAACAAAACCAATAACAACAACCGCAACCAGCGCACTCGTAAAGCCTCCCAGTGATATTCCCGGCACGAGTTTTGCGACAACATAAAGGGCGATCGCACTCACAAACCAGTTCGCTATGATCTTTACCATGGCATTATTATATCGCATGAAGACGAATTTCCGCGCCCACGCTCGTCTCTGTCCCGTGCCCCGGCAATATTGCTGTGTCCGAGGGCAAGGAAAAAATCTTCTGTAATGATTTTTTTAGATCGGCCAAGCTCGAATACGAGAAGTCCGTTCTTCCGACCGCTCCGCCGGCAAATATCGTATCACCGGTAAAAATTACTCCTTCCCCAACCAGACAAATACTGCCCGGTGTATGTCCCGGCGTATGGAAAACCGTAAGATCCCCGATTTTCTCTCCGTCGCGAAGGTACCTCGTGATTTTGGGCGGCGGATCAACCGCTCCGAGATGCAAAAAGTGTTTTGCGCTCTCCTGCATGCGGGAAAGCAAAAACTCATCAGCGCCATGCAAAGCAAATGGGATGCGGTAGGCAAGACAAATTGCCCATGCAGCCATAACATGATCAAAATGGCCATGGGTTGCGACTACCAAAGAGGGCTTCTTTTGATGTGCCATGATGTACTCGGCATCGTCGCCGGGGTCAATGATACTGTCGCCCACAAGGTAACAATTGGTAGCCATGGAGCCAACTACTAGGCGCTTCGCCTGAACTTTTCTCATGAGAGGACCTCAAGAACTTTTCGGGCTTCTTGCTCTGATATTCTTGTGGGAAGATTTACGACGTTTGACGCCGCCTTTTCCGCTTTTGGGCAGGACCCCGCGGTGTATCCGACGGCGGGAAGATCGGCGCCGGTCGGATCTATGACATGATGGTACCAGTTTCCCAAAAGTATACCCTCTTTCTTTGCGCGCTGCCGCAACTTCTCCGGATCATGGGAATAGAACGGATACCGAAGGTAGATCGCGCCCGGGACAATCTGCTGTCCGTCAAGATTTTTTTGATATAAACGTGCGATCTTTTTTCTCTGCTGGTTATAGCGGATAAGCTTTGGCAGTTGGTTGCCCAGAAGGATAGCGAGTGCATTAGGGAATTTGGCCGGAAACCCGCGCGGCCTTCCCCCGGTTTTTTCTGCCTCATACACCGGCAGGGAAAGCAGCCGAAGTTTTTGGAGAAGAACAAGCAGAATTTTTCCGATACCGACGTCGTACAATCTTAGGATGACAGAGAAGGCGACTGGGTGCAAAAGCTGCTGAAATATCCAAAAATTATTCGGGATTGGAAGACTTTTTTGAATTTCTTTTAGTTTTAATTTGGCATTTGGCACCGGACAGTCGTCGTGGACGAGCGCTACCCCACCCCACACGCTCGAGATCACCTTGTCCCTGCCGAAACTAAAAAATGCAGCATCCCCCAGGGAACCGATCGTTTTTCCCTTATACGATGCGCCAAGCCCGTGCGCGCAGTCTTCGATAAGAAGAATGTTATGGCGTTTCGCAAGGGCGGCAATCCTCTCCATCTGGGCAGGGATGCCAAAGGTATGCTGCACAATAATTGCTTTGGTTTTCTTCGTTATACGTTTTTCTATCTGGCCGGGATCGATATTTAAAAAATCATCGATGTCGACAAACACCGGGCGTGCGCCCGTCCAGAGGATCGCATCGGGTACCGCGACGCAGGTAAACGCCTGAAGAAGTACGTCGTCGCCGTCACCTATGTCAAAAGACTTTAAAATAGCCAAAAGCGCCGATCTGCCGCTGTTAAAACTCACGACCGTTGAGGCTTTAAAATAATCACCAAACCACTGTTCTATCCGCGTTATCGCTTTTCCTTTTTTCCACTGCCAGGGCCTGAACATTGTCGTGAGGGCAAGCCGCACGTCATCGCCTTCCGTGTTTGGCGAAAGCGCACAGGAGATAGGTCTTTTAAACATACGTGCGCCTGAATACTCCTTCCGCTTCTTTCCCTTTAAATAACACGACGTCTCCCTTCGTCAGATGTTCGCGCAGATATTTTGCTGCGCGGGCGGGAGACCATACGACGACCGGGACCGATCGTGAAGTTTTTCTTACTCCCTGCTCAAACGCTGCATAATAATTGCGATTGGTCAGAATAATTGCACTGCAGAGCTGTCCTGCCAGTTCTCCGACCTCTTTATGGGCGCTATTCGTGAAACTGCCGAGCTCGATCATAGGCTGAAACACCAGAAATTTTTTGCCCGGAAATTGGGTAAGGAAGCGAAGCGCTGCAATTGCTGCGTCGGGGTTGTTGTTAAATGTGTCGTTCACAAACGTCGCTCCATGTATGCCGGGGATTAGCTCCATAACGTTAGGGGTCGGGACGATAAAACTCACCGCTTTTGCCGCAGCAGCTAAATCCATGCCGCATGCAACTGCGCCGGCCATTGCGGCGAGAAGATTGCTTGTCTGATGTTCACCCAACACTCGCGCTTGAACAGACACCTTCTCCTTACCTAGACGACAGTCGAAAGAAACTCCTCTCATGTCAGAATGTACATTTTCCGCAGAAAAAATTTTTCTTTTCTGAATTTTAAATTCTGAATTTTGATCTTTTCGCGTGTACCACCATACGGCGTAACCATCCCGCTCTGCCCACTGCCCCATCTCCTTTGTGCCGGACGTATCGGCATTACAGATAACAAGCTTCCTGCCGACCAGCCCCTGCACCAGTTCATATTTTGCTTTTTTGGTATGTTCTATTGAACCAAAAAGATCCTGATGCTGGGGATTGATTGCCGTAAGAATGGCAATCTCAGGGAGCACCATGCGCGCCATCTGAAAAATCTCCCCCCTCTTATATGCACCCATCTCAACGACGAAAATTTGATCGTTGGGCTTGAGAGAGGAAAGGATTGTCTCTGCGATACCGATCGGTGCATTTTTGCTCGCCTCGGTTTTTATTACACGAAACTGCTGAGAAAGGATCGTTGAGAGAAAATCTTTGGTTGACGTTTTTCCGTAACTGCCGGTAATGCCCACGACCGTCATCTTTTTGTGTGCCCGCAACGTTCCCACTGCAGCACGAATGACCAGTTGGTGATACAACCCCACCGGTATGTTTACCGCCAAAACAAACAGAAACGTTACCGGAAAACTCACTGCGTCCAGGAGAAAAAGCTTAAAGAGAAGCACTCCCGGCATGCTCACGAATAAAAGAAAAAGTGCCGTAAGCGTCGCAAAGACGAGGAAAATCGCCTTTGGCGAAACCGGCGGTCTTCGAAACGGCAAAAACAGAATTCGTCTTCCCTGCCTTGTCCCTAAGTGGATAAGCATGCGATCAACCCTGTATTCTTTAACAAACCACAAGTGAACATAGGAAGCGACGTTGGCAAGAATTCGGGCAATCCAAACAGAAGCAATAAGGACAATAAGAATATTCATAACGAACGGATAAATCGATCAACGTATGCGCTAAAGAGTTTGGGTTTTTTAAAGGGGACGCCATGGTCCGCCTTGGGAATTACTTTTAATTGCGCGCCCGGAATAATCTCCTGCATTCTCCGGCCGATCGAAAGCGGAACGATAATATCGTATTCTCCCCAGAGGATAAGACACGGCACGCGAACCGCTTCCATGCCCGGGATGAGCGACTCTGCGACGATATTTTTAAATATTTCTCTCATGACGCCCTCGGCCCTGAAGAATTCCCGGGCGCCGACGACATAGTAGTACCATCGCTGTGCTTGGTTGCGAATGAAGGAGAGCGGCGGAAGGGAAAAAAGAAACTTTCCAATCTTTGCAATAAACACAAAAAGCAAAAGTCTTCTTCTGGGTATCGGCGTAAAGCCCGGCGTACCGGTAAGGACGAGCGCAGTGACGTCGTTCGGATACATTTCGTGGTATTTCAGGCTTATCCTTCCTCCGAATGAGTGACCGATAAAAATCGGTTTTCGTATGCTGTGGCTATCCAGATATTTGTGGACAAAATGCGCGTAGTCCCGAAGCCTCCACGCAGCTCGCGGCGGAGGTTCTTTCCCAAATCCCGGCAGATCGGGTGCAAACACAGCATATCCCAAGCGGGAAAGTGCAATTTTGAGTAGATCAAACGTTCGACCGGAAAGTCCCCACCCATGGAGTATGACAATCTGTGGTTTTTTCATACATAGCGTTTATAGACGTTTTCTAAAATTATCTCTCCTTTTGCCGGATAACGAGTGAATATTTGGGGTAATCGTATACTGCGGTTTCATGGCACAGAAACTTCCCTCGGATAGGTCACGTCCGAGAAGCACCCCTGCTCCGACGAACGAGCCGCTTCCGATCTTGACTCCTGGCATGATACTTGCGTTGACGCCGATGCGCACATCCGAACCAATGATAGCGCCAAGTTTTATTCTGCCCGTATCAACATTCTCTCCCTGGACGGAAGAGGAAATTATTCCCTCGTCCAGTCGGAGATTGGCAAGAGCTGCTCCGGCACCGAGACTGACGTTATTGCCCAGAACGCTATCGCCGATGTAGTTCCTGTGGAACCAACACCCCTCTCCAATATAACTGCGTGTAATATCAGTATTAAATCCCGTTACTGAGTCCGCTCCAATATGGCTTTCACGAATGAGATTATTACTTCCAATAATGGTATTTCTGCCGATATACGCCGGGCCGATAATGGTCGTATGGTCAAAAATTCGTACGTTGTCTTCGAGATACACGTTTCCCTTTAAAATAACTCCTTCTCCTATTTGTACGTTGCGGCCCTCATATCCTGCCAGGCGGCCAAGAAGCTGCGGCAGAACGTCCAATATGTTCCATGGGTACTTGAGCGAGGAAAACGCCCCTTTATAGGGGACAAACGCACATTCTTTCTCGCTCATAAGAAAACTGAGACTTTTCTCGTAGGCATCTTCGCCATCCGGCACCTTCTTAAGCGCTTCAAGAAGCGCCCCGCCCTCCCGAATAAACTGTCCCGAAATTCCTATCCATTTGCTTGGTTCCTTGCCCTTGACGGGCTTTTCCGTTATTGCGGTGACTCGCGACCCCCGGAGAGACAAATAGCCTCCTGGAAAGTACGTTTGCGCGGGCCATGCCGGTATGAGGCCAAACACATCGCGTTTTTCTGCCTCCTCAAGAACCCGGCTGTAAAGACCCGTCTCAACAAGATCGTCGGCTATAACGACAAGTATGCTCGTACTGCCGATCTTTGGACCCGCGGTGCGGATTGCATCTGCCATGCTCCCCGGCTTCTCCTGTATAACCACGGAAGTGGGACAGGGGAGGGAAAGTGAACGGAAAAGCGTCGCACTCGTCGGGTCGGAAACGATCACTACCCGGTCAAGACGCCTGGGTAATGCATCCGCTACTGCCCAATCAAAAAACGTTCTCCCAAAAAACGGAAAAAGCACTTTGTTGCCCGTCAAAGGCCAGAATCTTTTGCCCCTCCCTGCCGCCAAAACTACTGCCGTAATACTCCTCATACGTGATTTTCCTCTACCCGTTCAATGTGGGCGCCGAGACTGTTGAGTCGCTCCTCTATTTTCTCATATCCCCGATCAATCTGCTCGACGCCATGCAGGTAGCTTGTCCCGGAGGCAACAAGGGTAGCCAAAAGAAGCGTCGCGCCCGCGCGAAGATCGTTCATGACAACGACGGCATTATGGAGTTTCGTCGGACCTATGATACGGATGGCCTGATGGGTATCTTTATCGGCTCTACGCCAATTAAAGTTATAAAACTTGCGCGGGTTTAGCACCTTGGGATCAAAAAACTCGATTTTTGCTCCCATTTTTTGCAGTTCCCCAACATAGGAGAGACGGCTTTCAAATACCGTTTCGTGAAGCGTGGATGCTCCTTTGGCCTGGGTCATGAGAAGTGTCCACGGAGACTGCCAATCCGTCATAAATCCCGGGTGCGGCTCGGTCACCACGTCGGTGCTTCTGAGAGTCCCGTCTCCAATATAACGCGTGGTAGACTTATCTTTTACTTCAATGTGGGCGCCTGCGGCCGCGAGTGATTCAAAAAACGCAGTGAGATTATGCGGCTGGGAATTATGTATGGTCAGATCGCCGCGGGTAACGAAGGCGGCGATCGCAAACGTCACTTCTTCATTGCGGTCAGGCATAATGGTATAGTCGGCCCCGTGAAGCTTGGCTGCGCCATCGATGACAATTTCTCTCGGCGCAACTCTTTTAACTTGTGCCCCCATGGAGTTTAGGAGGGCCATCAGATCATCTATTTCTACTTCAGAAGCTGCATTTTTTAGAACCGTCCTGCCTTTGGCAAGGACTGCCGCAAGAATCAGGGTTTCTGTACCGGTATGCGTATTTTTGGGAAACGTAATGACCGCTCCATGTAGCCCGTCTGTTTGCGCGTAATAATAACCGTCTCGGCTGGAATAGGAAATCCTTGCCCCCATCTTTCGCAGTCCAGCGATATGCCGATCAATCGGTCTGGCTCCTATCCGGCAGCCGCCCGGATTGGGAATCTTGGCTTGCGCCCAGCGCGCGAGCATCGGCCCGATAACCATTGAAGACGTCCGAAGCCTTGCCCCGACGTCAAAAGGCACTGCGAGCTCCTTCAGGCGCCCGTCTCGGATGCGCACACTGTGCCCATTCCGGCGTATGCTCATGCCCATCTTTTGGAGCATCTCCAAAAGATACGTCACATCACGGATGTCGGGGATATTATGAAGGACGAGTTCGTCATCGGTGAGAAGTGATGCGAGGATTGCTTTGAGAGCAACGTTTTTTGCCCCCCCGATCGTCACCTCTCCCCGAAGCGAACTGCCCCCTTTGACCACGAATGCAGCCATAGTTAAAATTCTCCAACGCGTACGATCTCTTCTTCAAGCATGACCCCAAACTGACGTTTTACTTGATTTCTCGCCCTTTCTATCAATTTTATCACATCCGCGGCACTCGCTTTCCCAAGGTTCATGATAAAATTTGCGTGAATGGGAGAAATCTGAGCGTCGCCTATTTGTTCTCCCTTGAGCCCCGCATGATCAATAAGAAATCCTGCAGATGTCACAAAATGAGGAGTAGAGGCAGCAAGCGCCTGTGCCTTTGAAATATTGCGAAACGTACACCCCGGGCTTCTCACTCCCTGAGGCTGCGTTTCCCTCCGATACGCGGTAACGCCATTGGCTGTCTCCCAAAGTTTTTCTTTATCCGAGGGGCTGAGCATAAACACGACGCTCAAAACGATGTCGCGGGTCTTCTGGATGCTGCTTTGATCGTATCCGAACTGGAAATACGACCTGGGGACAACTTTGATCTCATTTTGGTGGGTCAAAATAGTCGCCTGGTACACGCAGTCGCCCACGTAACTAACCGGCTGTGTCCACTTCGAATTCATATAGACTGCTCCTCCGACCGTCCCGGGTAACCCAAGCTGCGTCTCAACTCCGGCGAGACCCTCCTCAATCGCGAAGCGGACGAGTTTGTTCATGACTACCCCGCTCTCTGCCTCGACAAATACGATGCCTTTTTTCATCATCCCGTTCATCTTGCCTTTTGCCCCGGCAATAACGATCCGACTCGTTGCGTTTTTGACAACCAGCCCCCGGATGCCGCGATCGCCTATAAGAATGTTGGTGCCGCCTCCCAGCACAAAAACAGGGACGGAGAGCCTGCGCGCTTCCCTAACCGCACGGACCATCTCGTCCGTTGTTCGTGCTTCGTAAAAAAGGTCAGCGGGTCCGCCGATTTTAAACGTTGTGTATTTTGCAAGCGGCTCGTTTTCTTTTGCCCGTTCTCCCAGTATATTTTTTAACGTTAAAAGTTTTTCTTCCATATTCTTCTTCCCCACATATAAATATTGCCCGCTCCCATGAGTATCACAATATCCCCGGGTTTTGCTTCACGATCGAGGATCCCAACGACGTCTAAAAAATTTTCTCCGTATCGGACGTTTTTGTGGTGTTTTAATGTTTCTGCAACTAATGTTTTCCCCGTTATCCCCAGCGTATCATGTTCACGGGCAGAAGCATAAACATCGGTGAGAATCACTTCATCTGCATCGGCAAAAGACCGGGAAAAGTCGCCCAGAAGCGCCTTTGTCCGGGAATAGGTATGGGGCTGAAAAACGGCAATAATATTTTTCCCCGGATACCATGCTTTGGCTCCCGCGAGCGTTGCTCTGATTTCGGCAGGGTGATGGGCATAATCGTCATAAAAAATAATGCCGTTCGACTCTCCGATTTTCTCAAACCTGCGTTTTGTGCCGGTAAATGTTAGCAGTCCCTTCCGAATGTCGCTCATGGAAAACCCGAGGGTTTGACACGCTGCGACAGCGGCAGCGGCATTGAGCACATTATGTTTACCCGGAACTTTGAGGGAAAACTCGCCCAGCTCCATCCCATTTTTTTCAAGGGTAAAAAACATACGTTCGTTGCCCACCCCAACATGACTGACACGAAAATCAGCCATCGGTGAAAATCCAAACGATGTACCCGAAAGAACGTTACTTTTTTTATCATCGGCATTAATAATTTTTCCCTCGCTCTTTTGTTGCAGCGCGACAAATGCTTCTTGGACAGCTTTGAGATCCGCATATGCGTCCGGATGATCAAAGTCGATATTGGTAACGACTGCTATTTCGGGCTTTTGCCAGAGAAACCTCGGCGTTTGATCGTGACCGGAATCCGTCACATACTCGTCTCCCTCCGCGACAAAAAATTCCCCGCGGCCGAAATGCCCTGCCGCGCCAATGCCCCCGATAGACCCGCACCCGATGGCATATGAAGGGTCCTTTCCGGCCGTTCTGAGAATCGTCGCAATCATTGCCGCGGTCGTCGTTTTGCCATGACTCCCTGCTACGGTTATTTGTCGTTTTCCTTCCATGACCGCACCAAGCGCACGGCCGTGGGGAAGCGTTCGGATACCAAGTTCTTCGGCTTTTTTGACCACGGGATTATCGCTTCCTGCGTGGGCTCCGGTGTAGACGACAAGATCGGCGTTCTTCCTAAGAAATTTTGGGTCAAACCCGCGGTCAAAGGAAATTTTTGCCTTTGCAAGTTCCTGATCCGTCGGAAACTCTTCCTCCGTGTCGCACCCGCCAACCCTTATCCCCGCCTCTTTGCAGTAGATTGCCAAAGCCGCCTGGGCCACGCCCTTAATGCCGACAAAATAGATGCTGTTTGCCAGTCTCACAGGCCAACTACCCCCATGATTTCTCCGAACGTTTCCTTGCTGTCCTTTCTATATGAAAAATACGTATCAATTTGGCACGCCGTGCAGGTTGGCGGAGCGTCTATATGCTCCTGTGTAATGCCCTGGGCAAGAAGTTGCCGGTAATTTGCCCACCCGAGGTCCACGTGCCACGACCCCTCAAAAAAAGAAGCAACCTTCCGATCATCACCAAACGCCGCCAGAAACTTCTTTGCCCGCTCCTCGGGGACATCATAGTGGCACATGCCGATGTGGGGACCGATGACGGCGATAATGTTGCCCGGCTGACTGCCGTATGAGTTCATTTCCCTGATGGCATTCGTTGTTATTCCCCCCAGCGTACCGCGCCAGCCGGCATGAACGGCGCCGATAACCCGTTTTTTTATGTCGGCGAGAAGTATTGGCACGCAATCGGCCACAAAAACGCCTACGGCGGCGTGGGGTTTGTTCGTCACAACTGCATCAATTCCGACAACGTTTGTGTGCAATTGTTTGCCGAACATAAGCTCTCTTTCCTCACCAAAAAGCTCTCTCATTGCCTTCGTTCTGTTCTCTTTGGACTTTTTCATGTCGCCCAGCCCTCTTGTCGTAAACGCGTGAAGGAAAGGGAGTGTTGTCGAGATAACAAAGCCGTTTGGCTGTTTTTTAAACATACAATTTTTTCTTAAACGCTTTTTTTACTGCTTCAAATTCGTTCCATGGGTATTCTTTTTTTCCTCTGCAGAGACTTTTCTCATGTGCTTTGCCCGTAAGTATTACTGTGTCGCCGGGCTTTGCTATGGAAACGGCAAAATCGACTGCGTCCTGGCGGTTCGGATACCGATGGACCTCTTTGCCTTGTGGAATCCCGTTCGTAATTGCATCCATAATGTCATTGACGTTCTCCATTCTGTAGTCTTCTTCGGTGAGAACGATAATGTCTGCAAATTTGGCCGACATTTTTCCCATGATCGGCCGTTTTGTGCGATCTCTGGCTCCTGCAGCGCCAAAGACGTGGATAAGCCGGTTCTTCACTGTCGGCCTTACAGTCCCAAGCGCTTTATCAATGCCGTTGGGGGTATGGGCAAAATCAATGATCACTCGAAACGGCTTGGTTGCAACAACTTCCATACGTCCGGGTACGCCTGGAAACGAACGGATGACTGAGTTAGCAGTTTTGAAATCTATGCCGAGTGCTTGCATGACACCCAGAACTGCCAGAATGTTGTAAGTGTTAAACTCGCCAGGAAGCTCTGTCTTAAATGGATGCGTTTTAGGAGTAATCATCGCTTCCCGGTGAATGCCATAGGTAATATATTTCTTTTTGAAGAGCATCGGTATAGCTTTTTGATATACCTCAGCCTCATCTCTATTCATGATTGCTATGTTCGCCATTTTAAGAAGTGATAGCTTTGTAGCGATATAACGATCCATAGTACCATGCCAATCGAGGTGTTCATGAGTAACATTCGTCAGCACCCCGACGGCAAAGCGAACGCCAAATACTCGATGCTGACTAATAGCATGAGAGGTCACTTCAAGTACCATGTGGGTATCGCCGTGGTCAAACGCCTCTCGCAGATACTTTTGCACAAACCACGGGTTAGGAGTGGTCACGTGGAATCCCGTATCGTACTCCTTTCCTGCGATGACCGCGTGAACGGTGCTAATCATAGATGTCTTAAAACCCTTTGCCTTGAGAATTTCGTAGATAAGGGTCGTCGTGGTCGTCTTCCCGTCCGTTCCGGTCACGCCGATGACGGTGAGCTTTCGGCTCGGAAAACCAAACCAAACGTTGGCGGCCGCTGCAACGAGAATATGATAGAGCCCCTTGAGGCTGCGGAGCATAGAAACTTTATTATACCAAGAAGCCAGATTTTAGCCAAAAATCACTATAGGCTTGACAAACTCTCTCTCTCTGTACAATACGTTTTTATATGCAGAAAGAAACTACGGCTACAAAACCAGCAAGTGGGGATAACAATCTAGACAAGGGCGATAAAGCATTGCAAAAGCATTTGTTGCCGGGCGAGGTATTTAAAACCAATGCTCCAAAAACCTTAAATGAATTTCAACGAGCGTCATCTGGATTGAGAGATCTTCATACTGCAGATGAAATCGCAAATAGTTTGATTCAAAGCGGCCTTTATGAATCGGTTCGCGTACTTTATGTCGCATTTGGTACGGATGGAAATTTGATAAAGGGATGCGCTGCGGTCGTTGCGAAACCCAAACCAATACGTTCCACCTGAAAGGTGGAATAACTAGGGCATTTGTGGTAAGCGAAGGTGCTTTTGGATTTTTTCAAGGATGTCGTCGTGTTTTGAAAGCTTCTCCGCATTGAGCTCCTGTTCCTCTCGGTATCCTTTCACCTCTCCAACCAAGGCGGCAACAGAGGTAAGTATTTTATCAAGTGTCCCGAGCCGCTTGGGAACTTGATCGAGCCCTGTTTCCCGCAGTTTATCATCGAGAATCAATCGCACATCATCGGCGGTTAAGTTTGGTATTTTCATTTTTTTTGCTTTTTTCATCACCAACACTATACCATCTACCGATCTTTGCGTGTCAATGGTTGGTTTCAATTATTGTGGTGGGATGCCCCAGTAGGCAAACAGGTCGCGAGCTATGGCGAAAAACAGGGGCGCCGCGGTTTCTGAGCCCCAGGGGCTTGTGGCAGGCTCCTGAAGCGTCACGAGCATCACAAAGCGGGGTCGATCGGCGGGGGCAAAACCTACAAATGAGGCGATCGTCTTATTTTTATCATAATACCCGGCAACGGGTATCTGCGCCGTACCGGTTTTTCCGGCAATCCGGTAACCGGCTGGTTTGGCCCACTTCGCCTCGCCGTTATCCACGGCCGCAACCATCATTTCGGTGATGACGCTGGCCGCCGACCCTGAGATAACCTGACGCACTTTTTTCGGCTTCATTTGCACGGCCCTCCCCCGCTCGTCGACGATCTCACGCACCATGCGTGGCTCCATAAGCCATCCGCCGTTTGCGATCGCCCCGACCGCTCTCACCATTTGGATGGGAGTCACTGCTATCCCCTGTCCAAATGAGGCGGTCGCAAGATCAATCTCACCCCAATCGCGATCCTCACGGAGCTCCGGTGAGTTCTCTTCCTCAAGGTCAATCCCGGTTGGTTTCCCGACCCCAAATGCCTTGATGTAACTTACGAATTTATCAGTGCCGAGCTTGCGGGCGACAAACACCATGCCGACGTTACTGCTATATTCCAAAACATTGGTCATCGTAATGGTCCCGCGGTACTTTTCGTTCCAGGTTTTGATCGCGTACTCGCCGATTCGGACGGGACCATCCTCATTCATCGTTGTCGACGGGGTTACCAATTTTTCATTGAGTGCCGCACTCATAACAAGCACTTTAAACGTACTTCCCGGTTCATAAGACGAGGATACGATGGGGTTTTTATAAAGGGAATTTGGATACTGGGGAAAGTTGCCCGGATCATAACCGGGGAAAGCTGCCATTGCAAGAATGCCGCCCGTTGCCGGGTCCATGATCGTCACCGTGCCGCTTTTGGCACCGTACTTTTCGATCCCTTCGGCAAGCCTATTTTCGGCAATCCGCTCTATTGCTCGATCAAGCCAGAGGACAAGAGAGCGGCCGTCCTGCGGATCTTTTCTCTCAACTTCCCCAACCAAAATAGGATTGCCTCTCGCGTCTTTTTCTATGCGAAGCGCCCCTCCTTGCCCGCGAAGCTCCCGATCATAATACCCTTCCAGCCCGAAATACCCCTGGTCCCTGCCATTTTCATCCGATCCGACAAACCCCAGAAGCGCTCCTGCCATGGAAGCCTCCGGGTAAAATCGTCTTGCTTCCTTTTCAAAACCTAGGCCGGCAAGCTTAAGATCGCGGAGTTTTGCCGCCGTATCGGTTTGAATTTTACGTCCCAGCGGCACCCAGAATCGGTTTTTGTCAGAAAGATCACTCATGAGCTTCTGTTCATCAAGACCGAGGATAGGCGCAACCGACCGGCTAAACTCGCTTATACGTGTGATGCGCTTCGGTTCCGCATATACGAGGAATGCGGGCTGACTCAATGCGAGAGGTTTTTTATCCGTGGCAAGAATTGATCCGCGGATGGAGGGAATGGTGAATTCTAAAAAATACTGACCTGCCGCCTCGGCGCTAAGTTTTTCTCCTTGAACGATCTGCCAATAAAATAGCCGCCCCAGGATGAGAAAGAATATGGTTGCAATCGTTGCAAAAACAAACCAAATACGCCACATACCGAGGATATGAACTATTGTGACTTACCCAATGCGAGGGGCAGGGCACCGCCGAGAACCACGAACGATGCGGCGGTTGGCTTAATAAATCCGCGCTCTTTGGCTTTTGCCGAAATAGTCAAAAGCGATGAGGCGGATGCGACTTCGGATTCTAAAAGGGCGTTCGTGCCCTGCAGGCTCTCAATTTTTGTATCAATGTCGCCGAGGCTTTGTCCGAGTGTCGCCAGGTAATTTGATATAACCACCTGCACGACCACAAGGGCTATGACAAAAAGAGGAAGGCTTTTTAAAAGAATTTTAATGATGGACCTGATCATAGTTTTTCTGCGATACGCAGTTTTGCACTCCTCGTGCGCGGATTGTTTTGTATCTCCTTTTTTGTCGGCACTATGGGTCTGCGCGTTATCATGGTCCAGCCCTCTTGCTGCATAAATTGTTTGACGATCCGGTCTTCCAGCGAATGAAACGAGATGACGACCAGTCTTCCGTTCTCCCGTAAAAGTTTTTTACTTCCGTCCAGCCCCTCCCTGAGTGCCCCAAGCTCGTCATTGACTGCGATCCGCAACGCCTGAAATACCCTCGACAGCCTTGCGGGACTGTCTCCCACGATCCGCACCAAATCGCCTGTCGTCTCAATTGGCGCTATGGCACGGGCGCGAGCAATACGGTAAGCAATTGGCCGAGCCAACTCTTCCTCAGCAAATCTTGCAAATATTTCATAAAGCTCCTCCTCTGCCAATCGGTTCACGAGCTGGGCAGCCGTTTCTCCTTTGGATTGGTTTAGCCTTAAATCCAAATGAGCGTCCGTGAACCGATAGCTAAATCCCCGTTCCGGCGTATCCAATTGATGGCTCGATACGCCAAGATCAAATAAAACTCCGTCTACGTTGGCAAAACCGTTTTCTTTGGCTATATGGCCAATATCTCTAAAGTTCCCCTGAACGATTTTCCATCTTCCTTCAATGTTTAATTCTAAATGTTTAATTCTAAATTCTTCTTTGGCAGATTCCACGGCTTCCGGGTCGGTATCAATCCCAAGTAAGGCTCCGCCAAGCCTCAATATTTCTTTCCCGTGTCCGCCGCCTCCATAGGTCGCGTCGATAAACCGCTTTCCCGGACTAACATTGAGACCCTCGACCGCCTCGTTAAGGAGTACCGGTATGTGCGGCTTCATAATCCTCCCAACGAGCCGAATCCCAAATCTCAAAATGATCGCCGGCTCCAATCACGATTACTTCTCGTTTGATACCTCCATATTCCTTGAGCTGGGCAGGCAAAAGAATGCGACCAAGTTTATCTATCTCCGTCTTTTGGGCACTCGCAAATAAGTACCTGCGCAGATTTCTCCCGCTCTGGTCGGTCACCGGCGTTTCAAGGTGCTTGGCCGCTTCTTTCTCCCAACTAACTTTGTCAAACCCGAATATGCACGGATCAAACCCTTTGGCCAGTATCAGTTCCCGCTCTTCTATCTCAGCCCTGATCTTTCTTGGAAGCGTTACGCGGCCCCGATCATCTAAACTATGGTCGTATTGCCCAAGGAATAACTTCATGCCCCGAGTCTACCACTTCTTCCCACTAATATCCATAGTTACCCATTTTTCACGCCATGTCAAGGGGTATTTCACGTAACTATAGGTTGGGTTGGAATTAAAAACTATACGCTACCTGTATACGTAAATTGACAAATATGAACTCTTATACTATCCTCTATCTGCCTTGCAGCCTATGACTAACATCTGGGGAGCATTTGTATCAAAAATAAAAGAGGCAAAAACGCGGGTTTCCGTGGAACAATGGGGATCTGAACCCACTCCTGAACTTACTTATACCTGTCCTATTGACGGACAACAATTCAAAAATCTCCAGTCCATTCAAGACCACATGGAAACTGTTCATTCTCGCAGTTCTTTAATCTCTTTACATCCTCCAAGCGGTAAGCCTGTCTGAAATTTAAAGATTAAAATCTTTTGAAAACTGACTTTGTTTAGCGCTGGTATCAGTAAATACCAGGCTTACCGTCACTTTCGTCACCCCTGGGTCAGGTTTGCAGTCGTTTTTCGAACAGGTTCCCAAGTATATCTCCCGGGAAAAACTCTCTTTGCCGCCTACATCGGTAGGTTTACTGCCGGAGTTAACGCCTTTGATAAGCCCAAGGCTCTCATAGCTAAACTCATAGCTAATTGTCGCGTACTTTCCGCCGAGTCCCGCGACTGCCAAAACCACGGTATTTGCCGCAGATGCTTTTTTTATACTTACATTTATCGAGGCGTCTGCCTGAGGCAACGCCTCTGACTGGCTCGCTTGCTCCGGGGCCCGCGGCGGCTGCGGCGCAAAGACTGCCTTATAGACAATAAAACCCGCTCCGAAAAGAAGTACCACCAATGCGGAAACAAGCAGTATTATCTTATTTTTCATATTATTCCTCCCGGCATGGTACCAAGTTTTTCCTGAAAATATGCTGATAGTTCATCGAGTCCCACACGAACCTGTTTGGTCGTATCACGGTCCCGGACGGTCACGGAATCCCCTTCCAGCGTATCATAGTCGACCGTGACGCACCAGGGCGTGCCAATCTCATCCTGGGCAAGGTAGCGTTTTCCGATGTTTCCACGGTCATCCCAGGCCGTCGCAAGGCTCTTTTTGAGCTCCTGATAGATTTCTTCGGCCTTGTTGACGAGATCGGGCTTATTGGCAACCAATGGGAAAACCGCGACCTTGACGGGTGCGAGTCTCGGATGGAGTTTAAGGATCGTGCGTTTTCCATCCTCTGTGTATGCGTCAATGAGGAAAAAAAGTGTAGCCCTGTCAACCCCGCCGGATGTTTCGATGACCCAAGGCGTATATTCCTCGTTTGTTTCGTTATCTCTATAGGTTAGTTTATGCCGCGAAAGATCCCAATCCCCTCTGTGATGGATGCCCTCAAACTCACTCCAGCCAAACGGCGCATTATATTCGATATCTACGGCCTTCCGGGCGTAGTGAGCCCGCTCATCAGGCCTGTGTTCCCTAAATCGAAGATTTTTGGAGGTAATTCCCAGGCTCTCATACCATTTTTTTCGAGTTTCCTGCCAATAGGCAAACCATCTCTCTCCTTCCTTATCATTGGGTTTTATAAAGAATTCAAGTTCCATTTGCTCAAACTCCCGGCTCCGAAAGGTAAAGTTTCCCGGTGTAATCTCGTTTCGAAATGCTTTTCCAATCTGCGCAATACCGAAAGGGATCTTTACCCTACTCGATGCGACAACATTGCCAAAGTTTACAAAAACTCCCTGCGTAATTTCTCCGCGAAGGTACGCCTTTTCCTTGGGCTCGGTAACCCCAAGAAATACTTCTGTCATTAAGTTAAATTGTTTTGGTTTAGTCCATTCACCACCAGCGTGAGGTTTGCCGTCGGACCATTCGTTAATTGTATGTTGCTTTGCGTGTTCCCGAATTTCATCCTCTCTGTCGGCGCGAAATCGTTTATGACAAACTAAACATTCTACTAATGGATCAGAAAATGCTTTTAAGTGTCCCGAGGCTTCCCAGACTTTGGGATTCATGATGATCGCCGCATCCAATCCCACGACGTCATCGCGAAGTTGCACCATGGCTTTCCACCATTCATTTTTAAGGTTTCGTTTAAGTTCTGTGCCAAGTGGCCCGTAATCCCAAAAACCCGTGATCCCGCCGTAGATCTCGCTTCCCTGGTAAATAAATCCGCGGCGTTTACAGAGTGCGACGATGCTATCAAGTGAATCCATAAATAAATTCTACCAGGAAGCTACAATTCTGGCAAAATGAGGGCTTTTCAGGTGCTTCTCGGAAACATTTTCGATAAATGAGGCAAGATCAGGTCCGCCAAGGGTCTTGGTCTGCGGTAAAAACCCAAGCCCCCAGAGAAGTTCCAAACTAAACTGCCGGCTTAACTGATAGATGGAACTTATGTGTTTGTCGTTGAGCTTTGCAAATGACCGGGTTAAAAGCGCAAAAATATCAGCGTGCTCCTGCTTTTCCGCCGTCATGGTATCGACGAGTTCACAGAAAAAGTACCCGAGACTGACTCGTCGCACGTCGCGCCTGAGATTTTCGAACGTATCAATGGCTGCTGCTTCGCCCACACTGTCCATAATTTTCCCCCTGTGAATGAGGATGACTGAACGGGAAAAAATCTCCAGATGCGGACCGCGTCGGCTCGTGATCCTTCGGACTCCCTTAGCCAGAAGCCGCAATTTACCGTACTCTTTGGTGAAAGCAGTCAAAATCCGATCCGCTTCTCCCGTGTTTTTCCTCCTGAGAATGATCGCCTCTGCTTTATAAAACTTTGAGGTCATTATTAAAACGTTAATTCTGTATCCGACTGAAGCGTAAAGTTCTTGCGTTCGCGGCCGTTGAGCCGAAGAATCCACGCTCCCCCGTCAGTGCCCGGCTGTTTTTGTATAAGAAGCCTATACTTCCCGTCCGCGGACTTAACCGGCGACGTGTAGGTAAGATCTAATCTCGCCTCACCCATGGGGTTCACGATCAAAAATCCTTCAAAAACGGTCTTGTTGAGACTCTCGTAGGTATCCAGGGGAATGGGTTTGCCGTCTTTGGGAGACTGCGATCCTTGGCTCGTGACGAGCTTGCTGCCCGCCGGCACGTAAATCCTAATCCAATTGCGCAGCGGCGCATTGAGACAGAGTCCTCCGCTCTCCAGTCCGCAGTCGCTTCCGGGATAAGGATTTTTATATTGAATGGCTAGCTTAGTAGTTATGGTACCGTCACTGCCAATGGTTACGTCTTTGGTCACTTTTTCGCTCGTGAACATGTTGGATTTGGCTCCGGCCATGTTGCTGTCATTAATATGAATGTAATCCCACCCTTTGCCTGCCTGCGCAGGCAGGCCTTCTTCGTATTTGAGGATGGTCGCCGTTTCCGTTGCGGTCATGATGCGTCCTGCCAAATTAAAGCTCTCTGCCGCTTTCTGTGCATTGACATCGCGGAAGTATGCAAGCACATGTTTTTGATTTATCTCGGAAATAAGCATTTGAAAGAGCCTGCCCCAGTATTTCCCCGGAGAAACGCCCAGCGCCTGCTGAAGGATGGTTTGCATGAGGACGCCGATAATATCTTTCCTGGCCGTCCGCACGTACCCCACCGGTCTCGTAGAATAATCTTCAAGCTCATATACGGCGCGCGGACAATCGCAGCGCTTATCCGTCTCTGCGCTAAATGTCCGACCGTAAACACCGATAGGACCCAAAATCTTGAGCGCCTCCACCAATACATGCGTGTCTACCGCAAGGATGCCGTCGATTTTTTCTTTGCCGGAAACGGTATCATAGAGTTCTTCAAACTTTTGCATGGAGAGCTTATAGTCAGGGCTTAGGTTGCTGTCGCGGATATTGAACGTGTAGACGCCTTTGTGAAAGGTAAGAATCTCGCGGGGAGCCGGGAAGGTCTTGGTTTTGGCCGCATCGAGAGCGTAAATATCCTCTGCTTTCTCAAGAATTGCCTTGCCTCGTTCAAAACGAAACTGCGCATAGGCCGTAATAAATCCGCCGGTCGGCCGCAGTTCCTTATCGTTTTGGAACAAGATGAGGTATCGCTTGGCATCAGGCTCTCCGAGTACGCTGGGAAGATTTACGAGAAGCGGCTGTGCATTCACAAAAAGATTTGCCGTCCCTTCAACGGTTTGTTTGACGGAGGCGATGGTATCACGGATAACCCATTTGCCGATATTTTTGGGGTACCGATTGGGATCAATGGCATCGAGTTCCTTCCGCAGCGTATCAACGGAACCCGCCATCTCATTAATTTTGGGGATAAGCGCATTCATGGTTTTGACGGCAGTCTGAATCCGTTCATCTGCAGACCCCTGCACGAATTTTCCGCCTCCTTTTAGCCCCAAAAGATCCGCGTTCGGCTCAAGCGCCTCAACGGCTTTGTCTGCCGCATCGAGCCCGGCAAAAGCCGCCTTAATACCATGATCGCCGTCGGAAATGTATCTGCCAAGAACGGGAACCAACCGCAATACCAAAACTTTATCATAGGCGCTGCGGAGTTCCAGAAGTTTGGCCCGCGTCTGTTTAAGGCCTTCTTTTGTTTGCGCTAGGTCCTGCGTTTTTATGGCGTCTGCCGTCGTCCGCCCCACCCACATCACCTCGCCAGCCTTGGCTATAACGCCGCGCATCGGCAGAAGTAAGACAATAAGAAGGAGAAGGAGTGTGCCGGCTCCCCCCGCCACCCACCAAACTATTTTCCAGGGAAACGCGCGTCTGACGGGAGGATCCGACGGCGGCTGCGGCGCAGGATCAGTCGATAAATCAATCTTTTTTAATCCGTCTACCATATATGTATTGTCAACGGTAACACACCGACTGTCAACACTGAGTTAGACTGCTCCCTTGCCTGAGATCATTGCCCAGGGACTTTTGAGAAGAATCATAAGATCCAAAAACAGTGATTTTTCTTGTACATAACCCGCATCCATCTGGATGCGTTTGTCAAAATTGACCTCGCTTCTTCCCGAAACCTGCCAGTATCCGGTAATGCCCGGTTTGGCCGAGAGCACGACTTTTACGAGATCTCTGGTATGGGGATACTTGCGCTGCTGTTCGGTAAGCTCGTCCGGGTAATACGGCCGCGGACCGACCAAACTCATCTCCCCCCGCAGTACATTGAGAAGCTGGGGGATTTCATCAAGCGAGTGCTTGCGGATAAACCGCCCAACTCTGGTCACTCGGGGATCATGACGAAGTTTGTAGCTGCCTCGTTTGTATTCGAGGTAGAGTTTTGCCATTTTTGGATCATGACGCAGTTTCTCGTGTGCATGAAGGACCATGGAGCGGAACTTATAGAGCTTAAAAAGCTTCCCTCCCTTTCCTACCCGCTCAGGCGTATCGGCAAATATTGGCCCGGGGCCATCGAGCTTTATGGCAATGGCAACCACAAGGCACACCGGAAAAAAAAGAAGTCCCAGTATCGACGCGCCGATAATATCAATAATGCGTTTGACAACCGTGTATACCATGGGGTCTAAAATTTACGCGAGATGCTCGTTTTCCGTGCCGCTCAGGCTTTCAACGAATTTCTTGATCTTTGGGACCGAACCCTTCGGACATACCAAAACAACGTCATCGGTCACCACCACGAGCATCCCGACTAAATCAATGGTTGTGACCATTTGATTGCCAAAATTATATACCAGACTATCTTTTGTATCGTTGAGCATAACTTTTCCCGTAACGACGTTTTTATCCTCTGCCTCCTCAAGGGCTTCTTTGAGCGCCTCCCATGCACCGATGTCACTCCACTCAATATTTTCGGAAACCACAAGCGCGTCGGGAGCATCAAGTTTCTCAAGAATCGCATTGTCAAAGTGGATTTTCTCGAGCGTCGGGTACCCAGAGGCAAGAACATCGCCAAACCGGTCAGTTCTCCACCATTTGGAAATCTGGTTAAGACTCTTGGCAAGATTCGGTGCAAACCGTTCATATTGCTTCCAGAGAAACGACGGCGTGGTAACAAAATAGCCAAGATTCCATGCGTGATGCCCGCTCGTAAAATATTTTTGGGCAGTTTTTTTGTCGGGCCGATATTGAAAATCGATAAATTCATGAAAAGAAATGGCGCCATCAGTGAGTCGTTTCTTCCCGTAATGGATCCATCCGAGATTCTCGCTCGCAAACCGCGGCTTTTGCGCAACAAAGATGATTTTATTTGGGTGTTTCTTGATCACTTCTCCGGCGGAAACAAGAATCTGTCGGAACAGCTTTTCTTTCTTTACAATGTGATCGCTCCAGAGTATCGCCATGGGTTCATGGGGGGTATCCTGCTTGAGGATGGCGGTCATAAGCCCCACCGCAGGCCCAACGTCGCGCATTTCCGGTTCTCCTATGATGTGGTAGCCGGGCAGTTGAGGCAGCTGCTGGGCAACGATACGCGTATAATCCGCGCCCGTAGCGACATAGATATCTGACCACCCGGCCGCCGGCATGAGGCGCGTAACGGCAAGTTGCAGCGTGGACCTCTCGCCGATGATTTTTTCGAATTGTTTCGGAGATTTCTTTCGGGAAAGAGGCCAAAGCCGCGTCCCGACGCCCCCGGCAAAAACAACAAATTTCATATCCGTCTCCCCTTTTGGTAGAGCTTTATAACGGTATTTTTCATTTCATCCGCAAACCGCAAGCTATCAAATCGCATTGCATTTTTCCTGCATGCCGCCCTGTTAAACGCCTTGTCATCAAATGTTCGTAACGCAGATATAAGACTCTCTTTTGACTGTTCTCGGAATACTATACCGGTATCTTTCCTGACGATTTCGCTGACACCGCTTTCCCTATATGCAATGACCGGTTTACCGCTTGCCTGCGCTTCAACGGCCGCGATGCCAAAATCTTCATCGCCGGCGTAGACGAATGCACGACAATTTCGATAATATCGGACAAGCTCAGAATCTGTCAAATGGGAGCCTACGAATCGGATGTTGCTCCTGGCAAGCTGACGAAGCCGCCGCCCGTGCCATCCTTCTCCGATGACGACAAGCGGCCAGCCGAGTGCATTAAACGCATCAATAACAATATCCGTCCTCTTATAGCCGACGAAGCGCGAAACGGTAAGAAAGTACCTGTCTTTTGATGTTGTCGTACTCCTGAACATGCCTACGCGTACGGGCGGATAGATAACCGCCTCCGGGTCACGGTGGTAATAGGTGCGTATCCGGCCGGCAACCCGCTCTGATATGGCTATATAATAATCGGGCCTTGCGGAAGCGGTAAGATCCCAGCGCCTCAGAAGAGGAGAAAGCGCGCCGAGCGACCGCGCGGCAATGGTACTCAACCCTCCTAAACCCGGATAATCGAGATATTGGTTATACCCGCTCCAAAGATACCGGGTGGGCGTGAGGCAATAGCAGATGTGGACGGTCCCGGGTTTGGTGATGATATCTTTGGCTTCTGCTGACGTGACGGAGAGGACCACGTCATATCCGTCAAACGAGAAAGATTCAAATGCGAGCGGTGTAAGCCAGGGGTAAAGCTCGTGATGACTCTTGGCGAGCGGCAGATACTGCATGAATGAACTGTTTATATGAAATACCCTGGCCCAGGACGCGCGTTTGCTGTCATAGACTGCCGTAAAAAGCGGTGCATCGGGCCAGATCCTATGGAGAGCCAGAAGTACGCGTTCCGCCCCACCCCATTTATTGACGCGGTCATAGACCAATGCTATTTTCATAGACGTTGAGCGTTTCTTCTGCCATTTTGCGCCAGGAAAATCTTTTTACCAACTCCATTGCCCTTGCTAAAAACTCTTTTGTCCGCACCGGCGGATTTTTTAAATACTCCACGAGTGCGCTTTCATTTTGCGGATCAAAATAGCTCGGAAGATTTCCAAATAATTCATGAAAAACCTGTATATCGCTTAAAATCAGAGGGCACCCCATACGCAACGCCTCTAAAGCCGGCAGACCAAACCCCTCCATATATGAGGGAAAAACAAGCGCGGTTGCATTTTT
>CAYTZO010000002.1:0-22956 GCA_964442525.1 uncultured Gammaproteobacteria bacterium | reverse complement strand
CCGGCAGACCAAACCCCTCCATATATGAGGGAAAAACAAGCGCGGTTGCATTTTTGTATACGTTTGTAAGCTCCGCATCAGATAAATTTTTTGGTCTTATATGCAACCGCTTATAAAAATAATCCTCGCGGCCCACGAAAATAATTTTTACCTCCGCTTTTTTTGCAGCAGAAATCAAACGCTCAATATTTTTATGCGGGTAGGCATTCCCGACGTATAAAAAGTAACTATCCTTCATAAATTACCCTGATACGCTCTGACGAAATGTGAAAATGGTCAAGAATTTCTTTTTTTGTTGCCTGGGAGACAGCAATGATTTTTTCTGCACGCGCAATTGCCGTATTCAAAATAACCGTGTAGGCCGCTCGTTTGAGCTTGTATACCCAATACGGCAATGTGCTTGCTTTCCCCGTATCAAAATGCAGAATCGTCAAATCATGGATTGTGACGATAAATTTCCCAAAATAAAAAATCGGAACGTTAAAATAAGGAATATGAAACAAATCTAGTCTCTCTTGGTACAAGAAGAAGGGCATCATGACTTGTTCCGCAAGGCTATGCCACGGCACATGAACGACTCTGTTTTTCCACCTGTTGTTCGGAAGAGGTACGGGAAAATTCGTAAAAACAATGTACGAATTTTTTTTGTCAATTTTTCCGAGCTCCGCAATAAGATTAGTAATGTACCGACCAACCCCCGTTTCATGGATAAGCCGCCCGTCAATGCCGATTCTCATAGGGAAAATTTTTGGAGCAGGAAAAGTCTGACGGAATAAAATGCGTTGACGAAAAAGGTGAGAAGAGGACCGTACGTCTTTGCGTAGTGTTTTTTGTAAAAAAGCCAATTATATTTGTGAAAATATATTTCGGTCGTCACCCTTCGTTTGCGCAATGTGTGCGCCCTTCCGCTTTGTTTCTTTTTATGCAGTATCGTGACGGTCGGATTATATATAATCTTCCATCCTGCCCGTCGGATCCGATAAGCCCAGTCGATATCTTCCCCGTACATAAAATAGTCCTCGTCCAGCTGGCCAACCTCCCCAACGACTTCGCGTCTTACGAGAAAAAACGCCCCCACGATGCAATCAACATCGTGAATCGTATTGAGATCTTTGTACCCTTGATGATATTCCCCAAAAAGTCTCGTCTTCGGAAATAATTTCTCAAGGCCAGACAGGTACGTAAACGCCACCCAAGGAGTCGGAAATCCCCTGTGGCACGCCGGATCGATCCTGCCGTCCGGCAGGAGAAGCTTGCAGGTAGAAGCGCCAACGTCCGGATGGCTGTCCATAAAGTCGATCATCGCCCGCAGCGTATTTTTGGGAACTTCCGTGTCGGTATTAAGAAGGAGTAAATACCTTCCTCTTGCCCGTTTGATGCCGGGATTATTGCCTGCCGCAAAACCGAGATTTTTTCCGTTTTCAATAAGAATGACGTCGGGAAATTCCTGTTGTATCATCCTGACGCTCCCATCCGTTGAGCCGTTGTCGCACACAATGACTTCCATCGAGTTCGTACCGAGATCTGAGGCAAAGACGGTCCGTAAACACAGGCGAGTCAGGTCAGCGGTATTGTAGTTAAGGATGATAACCGATAGATCAATGGTTTTTTTCATACCAGCGAGGAAACATTCCTCCAGACCGCATCCAGACTGTTGGCAATTGAGTCCCAGCTGTATGCTTTTTCTATAAGCAGGCGGGCCGACTTTTGGAGTTTTCTGCGCAACTTGGTATCGTCTAAAATTTTTTGTACGGAGAGCACATACTCCGCGGGTGTTGTCGCCGCAAGGTAGTGAACTCCGTCTCTTGCCTCAATTCCCTCTACCCCCTGCGGCGTCGTAATTACCGGCAGGCCGCTTGCCATGGCCTCAAGTATTTTAAACTTCGTTCCGCCGGCAATGGGAATCGGTGCTATAAATATGTCTGCTTCGCGGTAGTGAATGCTAATGGTTTGGGCGTTTTCGACGATTTCTGCGTTTTTCCTTCCGGCTTCTTTTCGGATACGCAGCGGTATGTGCCTGCCCACAATACGAAGCCGGGCCCTGGGAATCGCTTGCACGACTGCCGGCCAGATCGAACCGAGAAGTTCACCCGCTGCACGGTCATTGGGTAACCAGCGAAAGTTTCCGGTGAACAAGAAAAGCGGAGCCGAAGGACGCTCTTTTTTCTCCACAAAAACAAACTCATTCAAATCCACGCCGTTGGGTACTCGAAAGACGTTTCTGTTAATTCTTTTTATCTCACGTTCGTCGTGGCCGGAAACCGCAGTGATTCCTGCCGCCTGCTGCCAAACGTATTCTTCCCAAAACCGCAGCTTACGGGTGTCGAGAGAAAGGAACGGACGGATGGGCACAACGGGAAATCTGCGGACATATTCGCGATAGACTTCATATTCAATGTTGTGCTCTGAAACGAGAGTCGGAGTTTTTGTTTTTGGCACGCCCGGCCACACATAAAAGGGTTCGAGATGAACTAGGTCATACCCCCCCCCATCTAAAAGTCGGGAAAGCAACACACGCATCGGGCCGCTATTATACGTTGCGAGAAGCAATGGATATTTGCCAAAAAGGCTTGTTACTATGTAGCGCGGCTGCCAAGCCCGACCGCGGTAAATCGTATATACGAATTTGCAAAAGGAAAGATTTTTGAGGTACTGCCGCTCATCCGCGTGCCTGGTAAATGCACAAAGCGTAATGTCGTGCTTGGTACTCAGCCGCTTTAACAGATGATACATGCGTATCTGTCCCCCGGAATCGAGCGGGTACGGCAGGAGTGCTGATACAAAGAGAATTTTCATGGATTGACAATCGTACAGGGCTTTGTTGGCTTGGTGAGATCAATAACGGCATAACGGTCGTTGCGGACAAGAACGGTAAAGCACTCGGCCAGCTGTTTTGTTTCAAGGTCTTTATCCGTTGGCGAGACCGTAACGTAGAAGGCCGCGCCCATTTTGATTTTTTTGGTAATATCAAAACCTATCGGCCATCCCTGACGATTTGTCTGGTAGAGAAACGTTGTATCGCCGCCGTAAGGCGCAATCACTTTTGCATCTTTGGGCAAAAGTTTATCCGCAAGCCTGCCCGCTTCCACAATCTCAGGCCGATTAATCCAATAATACGTTCTGATCGTAAACCAGGAAAACGCAAGCATGAAGGCTGCACTCACAACAGCGATGCTCGTCCGTGCAAAAAGAGAAAAAGAACTATTCCTCAGGATCGACTCATATCCCTTGGCAACGACGATAACCACTGCCGGCACGATGAGGATCTGATAGTAATCGTGTTGTACGTTCCCTGCGGCAAAAATAATAAGATAAAGGAGCGCGCCCAAAATCCACCAGCGGAAGAATGCCCTTTCTCTCTGATTGGGTTTCATAAGAAGACCCAGGCCAAACGGTATGAGTCCCCAAAACCCGAGCATGAGATCTCCCAAACGCACGGCAAACAGCCAACGGAACCAAGCACCTTTAAATCGGATATTCCCTGCATTTAAGAGCCAGAGGTACGCGGGGATACCCTCTGAAAATTGGCGTATCCATTGTCTCCACCAGAGGAAAGGCAATAGAGCTATGGCCCCATAAATGACCATCCCGACCACCAATTGTTTTGAAAAAGAAAACCTGCGAATAAGTAGGTAAAGCGCCGGAAGGAGCAAAAAAGCTGCCATGGGCTTCGTCAGAAGTGCCAGGGCAGCAACCAGGCTGCTTAGCACAATGCGGCCCCAGGGACCTTTGCTGCGCTTTCCTTCTGTCTGCGCCAAAAGAAATAAGCTCAGCACCGAAAAAAAGACCGTAAGCGTATCGGGGAGAATCGCACGGCCGTAAAAAATGCTATACGGTAAAACGGCATAGATAAAACCAGAAAAAAGTCCGGCTAAGGGACTGACGAATTCGGCTACCAGGAAAGAGAGGAGGATAAGCGTCCCGACGGATGCGACTATGGTAGTAAGCCGCAACCACACCTCGATCGTAAACAAACGCGTTGCCGTAAAAAACCCGGTACCGATCACCTGATAGATTGGAAACTCTACCATGCGCCACCCCATGGGATTATCCTTCCCTGAAGGAATATTCGAGAGATCATCAAATCGTGGCCGAAGAGGATCAACCCCGAATTTTATAAAGTTTCTCGCCACCGCTGCCGTATCGGATTGCCGCCAACTCTGCCAATCGGCAAGCGGATAATTTATGTGCCAGAGACGCAAGGCTACGGCAACAATGGCAATAAGAATAACGGTGAGATGAAAAAATATTGATCGCTTCATGGCGCGGCATCCACTTCTACCTGCTTAAAATCGCGTTCCACGCGTTTGAGAATAAAATCTTCAAATACGAGAACGACTTTCCCCGCCCCTTCGGGAACATCCGTTTTATATCCCGCCTCTATGGTTGGGACAGGTATGACAAGGTAGGCATACGGATTAAACTTAAAGATGTGCCAAAGAGGGTCAGGGAGTCCCGTCGGGAAAATCCAAGCTCTTCCGTAGCGAATCGGCGTATTGACCACGATAAACGCGATGGGTCGACTGAGGGGAAAGTATTCTCTGCGCATCGTCAGGAGCGTTTGCTCGGCAACGCTGCCGGCTTTTACCCAATCTCCCTCTATGGTTTTCATGTCACGATAATTCCAGATTATGATAAGGATGACCGCTATCGTCACGACTACCTTTGCAGGAGCCCGAAGCTTGACCCATAATGATTCAATAAATGTCCCTGCGGCCATAATCATAAAAAGCGATGGAATAAATGCATACCGCTCTGCCGCACCCCCGAGCCCAACGACAGGAACAAGAGAGAAAACGAATGCCATGAACCAAATGCTACTTTCCTTATATCTGCCGATCCGCGATTTAGCCTGCCAAAAAAACCCAATGATAGCGACAAGAACCGGCACAAGCCCGATGGAAATCCAGACGACAAACGGCCGGGCAACCGACCGAATGCGGCTGGTTATGTCAAGAACCGACGGACCAAAAATTATGGCGAAAAGATACCCGACACCGTTGCCAAACCCGTTTGCCAAAAACTTTGCCGGATTTACCGAATAATCTCCTCCGGGGGCGACCGCGTTCACGCGCGACCGGACGAACCAGTAAACCGGCAGAACTGCCGCGGAGAGAATCGCTTGGGATGATTTACCATAGAGCGCATAGAAAAGCCATCCCAAAACCACGGGCATTGCGATGGCCCCTTCATAACTCACCAGTGATGCAGCCAGGAATATATAACCAAACGTTTGGTATGCCCAGGAAAATCTCCTGGATCTGCCGTATGAAACGTCAAACAGAAACAATGAGAGGAGCATAAAAAGAGCGGACAGCAAACTGCTTTGTCCGGAGATCCAGAAAATATTTTCATGATGAATAGAAAGGGAGAGAAAAAGGGCGGTAAAGAGTAAGCTGAGCGTGGCGCGCACTCCTCTTTTTCGCAGCAAAAGAAAAAGAACCACCGCAATCGCTGAAAAGAGCACCAAAGACATCACGTGATACGGAGCGGGCTTGAGCCAGAAAAATGCATAAAGAACAAAGTACCAAACTTTAGGAATTGGCCGATAGAAAAAGCCTCCTGCGTCAGTAAAGTATTTCCAGACCATGTTTGTGGGTGTACTGGCCGCCCAGCGAAGCCAGGTAAAATCATCGCCGACAAAATAGAGGCTAGTGGTTTGGCGCCAGAGGGCAAACGCTGACGCGCTTATAGCGAGTGCGTAGACAATATTGGATGTTGCCGCCCGCCAAAGGAGTTTTGGATACGATGTCCACGCCTCACGAACCCTGGCAAGGATCGCAATCGCTACACCCAAAAGAAGCCACAGTGTGAAGGCAACCTTCGATGCTTCAAAAACATCGATAGGGATTGCATTGAGGAAAAGACCAACGATACCGGCAAACAACCCCGTGACAAACGAAAATTCCAAACCCGTTAACCGGTTGCGCCCTCGTATATACGCATAAAACGCCGCAAGGAATATTCCCAAAAATGCAATCGTACCAACAATCCCCGTCTCTCCGAGCATCCGTAAATAATCGCCGTCAACGGCCAGAGAAAGCGATGAATATCCGCTGCCGAGAAAAATATTCCTTCGGAAGGCCTCCATGGCCCGCGGCCATTGCCCCTGAAATCTTGTGGTAATTGAAATATCATAGACAAATGCCTGGGACACAAGATAACTTCCTGACACCGTGGCAATCTCTCCGGAGCCGGAGGCAAGCGCAAGACTGGTAAATACCGGTACGTTTTTTATGGTTTTGCCGGGTTTGGGAGCCGGAGTCGTGACCGGCGTGGTTGGAATGCCAATATAGGCTGTCCCCTTCGGAAGGTTTTCAGCCGCCGGCGATTCCTGCTTTTGAACGACGACCTGGGTTCCCTCGATCTTATCAAGCGTCCCAATGGGCTGACCCGTCGTCAAATCGATTACGACGTTACTGTAACGGAGCGTTTTGTAAAACCTCTCTGAGGCAGTACCCACGGAATTGAGGAGGATGAAGCTTCCGATGATGACAAACGGTATAAGCCACCACTTCCTTTGCCAGAGGAGCATGAACGATATGGCGATAAGATACACCCCCCAAGAAACGCGCGATGCCGTAAAAAGAAGAAGCACATAGGCCGCAAGGGCAACGCAGAACAAAAGAATTTTACTTCCGATCTTTTTTACCCCAAAAATTGCGCTGGCAAGAATTGGGATAAGGAGTACCAGATATGCAGCTAGATCATAGTGCCCCCCAAAAGTAGAGGCGACGCGGGCCGTTGGAGGCAGGCGTAGCGGTATCCCCTTGGCAAACTCCTCATTCATGGTGAGATATGCCGGCCAGCCCAAAAACTTCTGCCCGAGTCCGTAGATCACAATACCTACCATGGTGACAGTGAGCGTACCCACGACCCACGGCAGGAGCTTCGGCCGTTTGACCAGAGCCGCGTACGCGACAAAAAAGAGGATGAGATATTCAATGCGCCGGAGGTAGTGAAGAAGAGCCAGGTGGGGAAAGAACCCAGGAATCTTTTTTCCGATAAACAAAATAGAAAACACCATCGAGAGCGCCCCGACGATCCAAAAAAAGACGACGGGTATGGTCAGGGGGGTTTGCGCGATCTTACGGTTACGGACAAATGCGATGCCATACCCCAAGACAACGGCAGCGATCACAAAATCCTCGAGCCTGATATAGACCCAGGTCCGGATGACGTTAATAACCGGCAGTTTTGGATACAGCGGAATAAACGCCAAAAGAAATAAGACTGACACTATGAGCCAGTTTGCCCTAAACCAGCCGGTAAGCTTCTGCATAGGTTTCTTTAAGATAACGACTCCCCGCCACAAACCCAAGGCCCCACGCAATGGCCGCCTTTGTCCGAAGCATGGCTTTGAGGATCGCCGTTGAAATCCTTCCGTGATGTTTTTGATAAAAGTATATAAGCCCCCGGTAAATGTTAAGTACCGGACCTTTCTTCTTATTTGTCGAACTCCCGCTTCCGAGGTGAATAATCACGCTGCGCGGATAGAAAAGCGTGTGGTACCCCTTCCGCCGCGCGCGATAGAGGAGATCTATCTCTTCCATATACATAAAAATTTTCTCGTCAAAGAGGAGATCATCCAAGAAGAGCTTCTTCGGTCCCAACAGCGCCGCTCCGGATACCCAATCGACTCTGCGAACACTATTTGGCGACCAGCGGGTGAGTCTGATACGATCACCTCGCAGAAAAAGGGAGGCAAAAACGACCGGCAGTGAAAAAAAGGGACCGCACGACGTCTGCGGCGAGCGATCAAGGTTAAGGAGCTTTGGACCTATAAAGCTTCTCGGATGCTGCCGGCTAAATGAGAGAAGTTTTCCGATTGCGTTGTTGGTTACTATGGTATCTGAATTGAGAAGAAAAATGTAATCACCGCGGGCCTGGGCTATCCCCTGATTATTTGCTCTTCCGAAGCCAACGTTTTCGCTATTTAAGATAATCCGGACGTTTCTGTACTTTTTGGCGAGCATATCGCGCGTGCCGTCGGTAGAGACGTTATCGACAACAATCACCTCAAAGCTCACATCTGTCCCTTTGAGACTGGCAAAAACCGAGGCAAGGCAATCGTCGATGAGTTTCTTGGTATTAAAGCTGACAATGATAATAGAAAGATCCATTATTGAAAAAGCCTGGCAAATTTTAGCGTGTAATGAAGATTTGAAGGTCTTTTCTTGATAAATCTAGCCGGTATTCCTCCGACCACCTCATACTCCCCCACGTCCTTAGTGACCACGGCTCCCGAGGCAATAACCGCTCCCCTGTGGATATGCACGCCCGGCAGTATGGTAACGCGGGTCCCTATAACCACGTAATCGTCTATGGTGACCGGCGCGCTCGTCTCGGCAAAGTCCGGCGAGTCTATATCGTGTTCCATCGTATAAATCCTCACTTCTCCCGCTATCGAAACGTTGTTTCCTATTGTTAACGGACGGGGACCTTTGCCAAAAAAATCTTGCCAATAACTCGTTCCGATCCTTTTTTTCCTGCCATCCAGAAACGCATCGTTTCCGATCACGCTGTTATGCCCGATGGCAACTCCTGCGGGCTGATTAAACTCTGCCCGCCAGTGGACGGATGAATCGTGCCCGACCCGGACACCAAAAAGCGTTCTATAGAGAAACAGCCGAACCGTATGACTCGGGATATACCCCGTCAGGGTACAGAGGAACACCCAAAAGTCAATAAGTGCCCTCATACACTTCCCCTTCCCACGTCTTCTAAAACTTTGAGTGTCTTCCTGGCTGCTTTTTCCCATGAAAACTTTTTGGTTTGAACAATTCCCTGCCGTATCCTCTCGGAGTTATCTTCCGTGAGTGCCCGACGGAGCCCTTTGACAATGGTATCGACGTTATTTGGATCCACATAAATTGCGGCAGAACCGGCAATTTCCGGAATACTTGAGACGTTGCTGACTACCACGGGACACCGGTTCGCCATTGCCTCGACAACAGGAAGTCCGAATCCTTCGTAAAGACTCACTAAGGCAAAACAGCGGGCATGTTTATAAAGCGTCGGGAGCAGGCCGTCGGGAACGAAATCAAGGAATTGGACGCTATTTTCTATTCCGAGCTTTTTCGGAGCCGTAAGCGAATCCTGCCACATCCAACCCTTTTTCCCGACGATGACCAGTTGAAGATCGTCAAAATCGGGAAGAATTTTGGCAACCGCCTCGATAAGCCGGACGTAATTTTTGCGCGGCTGAATCGTTCCTACGCTCAAAATATAGTTTTTCGGGAGTGGAAAAGTACTGGTTGTTTTTTGCAGTGTGCTCATACCCGGATACGTAACCACAACGCGGCTCGTCGGACCGCCGTATGCTTCAATTATAGCACGCTTACTGTGTTCGCTTATCGTGACGATTTTTTCGGCGACCCGGGCTGCGTACGAGGTCCAATTAACCAGTTTATGCAGGTCCTCCCTGCGAAAGAGGTGAGGATACTTAAGATAGGAAGTGTCCATAATAGCCATAACCCGCCTTATCCGCACAAAGCGCGGGACATAATGAGTCGGCGAGAAAATGACATCCGGTTTATCTTTGGAAAGAGCCCGTGGAAGAGCAAAAAACGTCCAGAGCGTTCGAGGCCTAAGGACCCGGTAGCGCCACCATGACGTAGCCTCGGGCATGTCAGCAAGAGGAGCTGACGGCAGGTAAACAGTGAAATCGTGTTCCGGCTTAAGTCCGTAAATGTGACGGAGAATCTCAAACGCATATCGGCCTATGCCGACGCGCTGCTCAATATTGGCTTCATAGCCGTCGATAGCAATATTCATATGCCAGGATAAACGATATGCAGCCGGTTTTTGGGAATTTTTAGGAGTTTGACCGCGTCGTTTTTAGTGGCAATGCTGTCGCAGAAAATCGCATTGCATTCCCGCTTTACCCATACCAGCCGCCGTTTGTGTACCGCAACAATCCGATCATCCGTCTCTTTTGGAAAAAGGAGGGGCGTAAGATCATGTATCGTTGTCACCCCTTTTGCGTGAATAAGCGGCGGCTGCGTCCAGTCGCTGCTCCAAAAAATATCAAGCGTCCCGGTAAACCACTCGACAGGAACTATATGCAGCCGATTCCAGAGAAATTCGAGTATGGTCGGGGGGATCGGGACAGTGACGAGTTTTTCTTTCGGAAAATACGTTCGGAAAACGTCTCTTCTCCTTAGCGAAGCTCCGAAAAGAACATAGTCGTTCTTTTTGTCGAGTTTGAGAAGCGCCGTAACGATACGCCGGACGTAGTTGCCCACCCCGGTTCCCTCATAAACGACCTGGCTGATGTCAATGCCGATTCTCATGCCACTTCCATGCGCTTGCTATTATGGTTGCCAGATCAGAATGTTTCGGTTGCCAGCCGAAAAGTTTTTTTGCTTTGGAGCTGTCGGCATAAATTTTGTCCGGATCTCCGGGCCTGCGGGGTTTGACCACATATGGAATTTTCTTGCCGGTAACTTCTTCCACGGTCTTTAATACCTCCAAATTACTGTATCCTCGACCGACGCCCAAGTTAACCGACGTTGATTCTCCTCCCTTGGTGAGATACTCAAGCGCCTTGATATGCGCGTCCGCAAGGTCAACCGCGTGGATGTAGTCGCGGACGCATGTGCCATCGGGAGTCTGATAATCGCTGCCGAAAAGCTCAAAATTTTTCTTGCGAGCGTTGGCGACCGAGAGAAGAATAGGGATGATGTGGGTTTCCGGATCGTGATCCTCGCCAAGACTGCCGTCCAACATTGCTCCGGCAGCGTTAAAATAGCGTAAATTGACATATTGGAAGTCGTATATTTTACCGTACCATGCAAGGATTTCCTCAAACATGTGTTTACTTGATCCGTACACGCTTTCCGGCTGAATTTTCTCTTCTTCTGTTACCGGCAATTTGTTCGGCCGGCCGTAGACTGCGCAGGTAGAGGAGAAAATAATTGTTTTACACCCATGCGTTCTCATGGATTCAAGCAGGTTAATGCCCCCCAAAACGTTATTCGTGTAATACTCGTAAGGTTTTCGCATTGATTCAGGAGCCAAGGCCAGAGCTGCAAAGTGGACGACCGCGTTAAATGTATGTTTCTCGAAAACCTCATCAATGTCGCCTTTGATCGTGAGGTCACCTGAGATAAACGGCGTATCACCCACCGAGGCACGGTGGCCGTTTTTGAGGCTGTCAAAAACTACGGTTTCTATCCCTCGGACCCTGAGGACTGCGTTCGTAATGGCACCTATGTACCCTGCTCCGCCTGTGACCAGTACCTTCATGCCCTTATTGTACCCTATTGGCCCGCACCAAGGAAAATACCGCAAAAACGGCAAAAAATGCCGCTGCGTACCACGTCAGGCGTTCGGCAGTAAAAAAGATACGAAGCCAAAAGAGTGGTATGGCAACAACAAGGCAGATTAGGCCGAGAGGCATGAACGAAGAATATTTTTTTCGCCAAAAAAGAAGAAGGAAAACAGCGAGAAAAAATACGTCCTGGATTTTCATAATTTCTCAAATACGGCAAGATCTCTAAACTCTTCCCGTCTGCGAAGTCCCGACATCGTGGCAATGTATTCTATTGCTTCCGTACGCTTTTGCGCATCATACTTGCCCTCTGTTACAAAAATTTCTCCGCGGACGTCAACGGGTATTGCAACATACCGCACGTTTTCAAGGGAAACGAAATCACCCCCACTGTAGCTAAATCGTGATTTTTTTGGGTACCAGGCAGTCGCAGGGTCTTTAAGAAGCAGATATTCCTTCGGAACCTCTACGGGAATAAACGTACCGCCAAGCTTCCCGGTGACCGCTTCTCGGAGCGTCAACCCCCAAAACAACAGAAAAACAAACGGAAGAAGTTTGCCGATATGGAAGCGCTCCGCAAGACGGGCGAGAGCAAACGGGATAAGCACGCTGTAACCCAAGGCGATAAAAAGATAAAATTTTGTCGGATCGCGGAAGGCCTGAAATCCTGGGATGAACGCAAAAAGTGCCGGATAAACAAACGCAAACGGGCCGTTTGCTCCCTTTGCCAAAAATGCGCCGAAAAGAGAAAGAAGACTGAAAAATACAATTTTTTTGTTGGAGAACAGGAGACTGGTAAAAGCAATAATGGGAATGATCAAAAATTCCGGCCTCAGGAAATAAATTTTTCCGAAAATATTTTCCGGCCAGTTTGGGTGAAGCAGGCCGAGCGCATTGGAAAATGAGGCAAAACTCAGAAACCGCACCGCTGCCTCGGTCGCTTCTTTTATCTGTACGCCCACGAGGGCCGGCCGTCTCAGAAGCGAAATAATCCAAAATGAATTGAGCGCGAGCCCAGCAACGACCGGTATTAAGAGCTTAAATATCTGCTTATCTATGACAAGCCTATATGCTGCTATCGCAAGGATAGTAAGAAGTGCAATCCTCGGATCAAACATGAGCTGGATCGGAAAAAACCAGGCATTTACAAAAACGAGCGGCGCAAACGCATATGCCATCGCTACCCCCATCTGTCCCCCGCCGACAAGCATAAGGGCATAGGTATTGGTCGTGTAAACAAGGCCGCCAAGAGATGATTTTGTAAATTTCCTGGCGGAAAAAAACGAAATCGCAATCCACGGCCAAAACCACAAAACCCGCTCGGCAATATTCCAGGGGAGGCCCAGGTACTGAACAACGATTTTTGTCCCGAGCTGATAGTAAGGAGCAAGCCACAAGAGCCTGGATTCGGGCAGCCACGAAAACTGCTGTATTTGTTCACGGAAAAGATACGGCCAGTCTCCGGCGCTCAGCGTGCCGCCCAAGGCGAACCAGGGTCGGAAGATAGCAATGAAAAATATCAAAATAAATAGGAAAAGCATGTCAATGCGGTTGCTTAAAATACAAAAATATTCTGTGGATAAGGATAATCCATAGCGCAAAATAGATAATTACGCCGACTCCGTCTGCAAAAAACGTCAGTCTGAGGAGCGTAAGGACAAGCCCCACGACAAAAAGCGCAAGGGTGAAATAGACAACGTATCGCACATGAAATCTTATATTGGAAAGAAAAATAAGCAGAAGTGCAAGCAGATAAACAATCCAGATTCTGTTAATGACCAGCACGTTAAAATAAGGTAAATCTCTTACCAAAAGCGTAATGAGAACAAGTACAACAAGGAACATGCCGTAAGTTCTATTTATCATACGGTCTCCTTCTCAGCCGACTTTTCCCCAAAAGAACTGCCCCGCCCACGAAAAAAGTAAAAGCACTTATGCCAATACCCCAGAAAAAGTATCGTTCCCCTTTATACTCAAGAACGAGAGAGCGATTGGGGGATTTCGGAAGAATCCAACCATTTGCATACCCGTTCACCCGAATGTGTTTCGCATCCGTTCCTTTTAGCTCCCACCATGGATCGAACCGCTCAGAAAACACGAGGAGGGTCGGTGAGCTAGTCTCCGCCGGAAGAGACAGGCGATACCGGGTCGGCGATTCGGATATATAAGAAGCGGCCCGCGGTGTTTCCGGTTGATTTTTGGTCGAAGAGACTACAATGCGCGGCTCTACTACCTCACTCATGGTGAGAGTAAATTGCTTTTTAATTCTTTCGCTCGTCAAATTCGGCGCGCAAATTGCTACGGTCAGGCGACCTGCATCAGGAGACATCTGCACCAGTTGCTGTTTCTCATCCTCTATAAGACCTGACGGAAGTCTCCCTGCGGCGAGAAGACGCTCCTTCTGCCCTGCTCCTTCCCAGATAAAAAAGAGAAGATTCTGGGAAAAATCGTTCCTATATCCGAGTCTCACATTGTAAAGCTTCTTCCCCGCAAGGCCGGTGCTCCTCATGCCAAAACAACTATTTCCTTCTTTTTGACTAAACTCTGTCTCTATTGGCAGCAAGGGATATGTAGCCTCTAGGGAGGGGGGAAGTGACAGAGTTAATTCATGCTTACCGGGGTCCAGCTTGGCTTCTCCGAAAGAAATCAGGTTGTCTCGGGAGCTGCCCCTTTCATTTGGTTTTAGATCAACGGAACCATCAAGGTTTATGCGAAGAAACGCAGGGTTAAGAAGTAGTTGTTTCTCATCTTCCGTATAGAGAGAAAACTCAAAGGATGCAGGATTGGCAACTTCAAACTGATAGAGCCTTTTGGCCGGATTGTCAATAAGCGAGACGTATGGCTCCAGGAGTTTGTCCACCGCCGAAATCGCCGAGAACAGAGCGCTTGAGAGAATCGTCTGAGAACCATTGGTTACAATCGTGCCTGTGTTTATCATAAGCAAACTGCGCTGCGCACGCATATAGTCCCGTACATCGCTTGCCACTTCGTATTTGTCTTTTGCGGTCGGCAGTTTCTGAAAGTCATCCCGTATATGCTCAAGAATGCTTGTGTAACGATCGATCACTTCTTGTGTCAGGAGTTTCTTTTCAAATATCATTTGATTTATCTCGCTCACCCGTTTGAGACTGATGCCCAGCGCATTATAGATGGCACCCTTTGGATCATCGGGCGGCCGTTTTAACCGTTCTGCCAGAAGTACCAATGAGTAAAAGGGGTCGCCGGGGAGAATATTTCTGTCCGGAAATACGACGGTTGGCCTGTTTTTCTTCGGACACGTCAAGCAGGTTGGAACAATTATTCTCTCTCCGGTGCCCAGATCTGAAATGCCCCCCTGGCCGCTGCCGATAAAATCACGTGATGATAGCTTCGGGATAAAAAGCGCAGCGTCATTTAAGCTACCATCCACTATGGCGGGGTTAGGAGTGACGAGGAAAAATTCATCAGACCTTCCCTCCTTTCGGGCATAGACGTCCCACTGACCAAACCGTTTTTCCAGCGTAAACAACCCCGTTGCATTCAAACCTTTCTCATAGGCAGAGACGTCAAGCGGAATGGACGTTTTCACATCTCCTGCCGCGTCGCGTGTCAGAAGGATATTCGTAATCCCCAGGGTCGAAGTCAGTTTTGCCACGCCCTCTTTATTGCCCAGGAGAATTGCATTATAAAGGGCCATCACAAGGCTACGCTCGTCTTCATTTAGCTTGTCATTGTTTACAACGACGGAGTTGTTGCTCAGAAGCGTGGGAATCGCCTGAAAACTCAGATATCCCCACCGGTAAAGCCCGTACCCCAGGTCCGGGCTGTCTGGAGGAAGCATAAGAACCCGAACGTTCTTTTCTTTGTTATTGAGCCACGATCCAAAGTCAAATACGTACTGCGGCACCGCAAGCCTGGTTGAATATCCGGCACGCCACTGGAAAAAATCTCCTTTGAAGTACGGAAAATGATACCCCAGGACCACCGCAGCAAAAAAGACAAAGGCGCCGCGCCGGACTTGTTTGGGCATGCTGTCAATCACAAAAGCCGCAAGGAATGCGCCGGCAAAAAAGACTGCAGAGACAAATTTATAGTAGGGAGTCCGAAAAACGAAAAAGCCCGGTATTTTTTCCATAAGCATCCCGTAGAGAAAACCGAGCGGCGGATGGGTGCCGGCGGCAAAAAACATCCCCAAGAGATAAACAAGGAACAGGTAGAGCGTGATTCTCTGAGATTTCCGGTCGTTTACGACAAAAAGAGCGGCAAACGACAAAAGGGGCCAAATAAAACTCACTGCTATAAGCATCGGACTCGTCAGAAACGCCTTCGCATAGGGGTGTTGGGGATTGTCATACCAATCCGGTATCCCCTGGAGTCTCATGAGGTTAAGAAAACTCGTGTTTGCGCTTATCTCGCTTGCCCAACTCAGGACACCCGATACTCCGCCTATTTGGGCAACGTCCGGTGCCTGAGGGGACCGTATTTTTATGACGGCCGGCAACACAAAATATGCGTTTAGGGCAAGTCCAAAAACCAACAGGGTCGTCGTGAGAAGAATAATTCTTTTGACGCCCTCCATATTTCGCTCATACCAGTGTTCGATAAGAGAAAACAGGATGAATGAACCCAGTATGACAAAGCCTCCGCCAAACAACGGCAGTCCAAAAACGCCTCCCGCGTTAAAGAAAAACAGGATAAATCCACCCAGTATTGCCCCGGTTATGACCGAGATACTCCCCGTCTCGACGAGAAGAAACACGGCCAGAAGAAGCGGCGCTGCGATATAGGCTGAGAACTTGCTCTTTTCCGCAATCCACCACGCCTGCAGAATAAAAAAGTTAAATTGATAGAGAATCGCCGCGGTCAGTTTGAAGATGCTGCTTTTCGGCCGCAACACGTGTCCAAGGACATACGCCGAAGTCCCAATGAAAAAAAACCACACCACGTAGACGATTTTTTGTCCCGTTTCAACGCCGAATCCCAGAAAAGACGGTATGGCATCGAGAAAATGTATTGGAATTGTTCCGAGAATGAGTGCTTGGCTCTGCCCAAAAAATTGATTAATCCAGGTGAAAAGCCTGCCAGCAAGGAAAACCTGCGGATTCAGAGGCGCAACCAGATCGTGCCCAACAAAGAGCATTCCCGGTCGAAACCACAGGAGCGGCGTCAAGCTCAAGAAAAAAATAACGGCTATGTCCCTGACAAATTCCCGCGAAATTTTGCGCATAGTCCTATTCAAGAACGCGCTCTAATATGCCTCTATTATCACTCACCCACCGGTAGGTTTCTTCCACAATGGTTGCAATCGTTCTTTTTGGTTTCCAATGAGTTTTTTCCGTGACCTTTGTCGTGTCGGATACATAGATTCGGACGTCGCCCGATCGTTCTGTCCTGCCCGCTTCGGTTGGTACGTGAGAAGAACCAATCGTCTGACAAAGCTGGGTAAGCTCGAGAAGAGACACGCTGTTATCCTTCCCGCCTCCGCAGTTATACACGTCTGCTTTATATGTTTCAAGATTTGCCATTTGGATCTTTATAAGATCAAAAACATCCTCAACGTGAACGACGTCACGCACCTGTTTCCCCTTTCCCCCAAAACCAATATACCGAAGCGCTTTTGCGTACACGTGGTGTGCTACCCACAACGCGATAAACCCCTGATCGACCCTTCCCATCTGCCAGGGGCCTGCAATTACTCCGAACCGATCAATCACTGCGTGAATGTTGTAGTTATGGCAGTATTCTGCGAGCAAAAGCTCCGCTGCGAGCTTCGTGGCTCCATAGAGCGTCCGAACCCCCTCGAGCGGAAATGCTTCGCTTATTCCTTTACTGCTGCCTCCAGCGACACGCTGTTCACCCGCCAACTCAAATCTCGTTTCCCTCTCCCGGTAGCGGAGGCTGTTGAGTTTGTCTACCGGATAGATTCTGCTCGTAGATAAAAATATGACATCTGCCCCGCGTCTGCGAGCCAGTTCAAAACAATTGAAAGCTCCGGTCAGATTGGTTTCTACGAGATACCGGGGAGATGAGGTAATTCCGCCGAGTACGGACGGTTCTGCCGAGCACTCTAAGATAAGATCAACCGGCTTTATATCGAGATCCTCGCTCTTTCGCACGTCTCCATAGCGGAAAAGCACCCCGTGCTCGCCGAGTCTCGGCAGAATAAGCTCCGATCCGCGGCGGCTCAAATTATCCAGTGCCGTGACCGAAATACCGGGAAAATGTTTTTTGAGATTTATTGCAAGTGTCGACCCGACAAACCCAGCTCCTCCGGTCACCAAAATATGTCTATATTTCATACTATTTTCTTATCTCAGATATGAACATTTCCGATAAGCTCATCGACAATAGCCTCGGTGTTTTTTGTTATGCTCCATCCCGGAAAATGGGTCATGAGTTTGGTGAGATCGGTAATGTACCACATGTGATCGCCGATTCTGTTTTTTTTGTTGTAGACAATCTGAGCCTTTTTTCCTGTCCGCTTTTCTATGAGCGCAATTGCCTCCCGGATGGACACGTTTGAATACCGGCCGCCGCCGATGTTATAAACTTCACCCGGCCGCGGTTTCTGATAAAAACGGTAGAATGCCGCAACCACGTCCGAGGAATGGATATTATCCCGAACCTGTTTACCTTTATACCCATAAATGGTATAGGGCCGACCGGTAACGATACACTGCACAAGGTACGCCAGAAACCCATGGAGTTCAGCTCCCGAGTGAGAGGAACCGGTAAGGCACCCCCCGCGGAACACCCCTGCGGCGAGCCCAAAATATCTGCCGTATTCCTGCACCATGACATCGGCAGCCACCTTGGAAGCTCCAAATATGCTGTGGAGCGTATCGTCAATGCTCATGTGTTCGTCAATGCCCCGGGAGAGCGGATGATTTTTCGGGAGTTCCCAGCGGGTATCCTCTTCCACAAAAGGCAGGCTGTTTGGTCTATCGCCATAGACTTTATTGGTTGACGTAAAAATAAACACTGCATTGGGACAATATTTTCTGTACATTTCCAGCATGTTAAGCGTACCGACGGCATTGATCGAAAAATCCGTAAGCGGCTCACGCGCTGCCCAGTCATGGGAGGGTTGTGCGGCAGTGTGGATAATAAGATCAAACGGGTGCCTGCCAAAAATGTTTTCAAGGGTTCTCAGATCCCTTATATCAACGTTAAAATGCTTATAATTTTTGTACGAGTCCTCTAATCGCTTTCTGTTCCACGCCGTACTTGCACCTTTCCCGAAAAAATACGAACGCATGTCGTTATCAATACCAACGACGTCAAACCCCGACTCACAAAAAAACCGGACGGATTCTGAACCGATAAGACCTGCTGAACCGGTAATAAGCGCTTTTTTAACCTTTTTCATATCAATGGTATTTTACCGCAAAGATGAGACTGTTGTACAATGCTTCTGCTATGCCCAAAAAAATACTTTTTGCGACGTTTTCCGTCTGGCTCAAAGGCGGGCGTACGCCCATTAACGGCATGATCGAGCCGCTCACCGACTTCTTGATGAGGCAAAAAGCGGATGTCGACCTTATTGACGGCATGCATCCGGGCAGCAGCGACGTGATAACTCGCTTTGAAGTGGAAGAAACGGCTATGACGGCCTGGGTAAGCATGGCACTCTCGCCGTTTCTTAGGCTTCAAAATACCAACGCGACGCATCTCTTATTTAAAATTCGCGATTTTTTGTCGGTTCTTGAGCTCGCCGTCCGCCGGGGAAAAAACTATGATCTCTTTATCGGCCTGGAGTCGGTTTATACATTAGCCGGCATCATGTTAAAACGACTCGGCCGTGTCAAAACCGTCGTGTATTACGTCTCTGATTATTCACCGAACCGCTATTCACAGGGGGCGGTTAACGCCGTCTATCTTTGGCTCGATCGCTATTGTTGTTACCATGCCGATTTTATCTGGGATGTCTCCAAAGCATTTCAGCCCGCAAGAATTAAGGCGGGACTGGAGTCTTCCAGGTGCGCCCCCCTCATTCATGTGCCAAACGCGCTTTTCCCGCAACAAATCTGCCCGCTCCCGCCCGGGAAAAGGATCCCGTTTTCACTGGTATTCGCAGGGACTCTTTCTCTTTGGAACGGGCCGGACGCTGCGGTTGAGGCGGTTGCGCTGATCAGAAAAAAGTATCCGGAAGTTACGCTCCATATCTATGGCACAAACGGAAAAGATCAGGCGAGGGTGCAGGCCCTGATCCAAAAACTGGACCTCGGCTCCTCGGTCACATTCCACGGATTTATTGGTGATGTCATCAAACTTTCGACCTCCATTAATCGATATGTGATCGGTCTTGCGCCGTACAGAAAACTCAAAGGTTCCCACCGGGCCTATGGTGACGCGACAAAACTACGTCTCTACATGGGGGCAGGACTGCCAATTATCACTACTGCCGTTCCTCCTTTAGGCCGGGAAATAAAAGACTTTGGAGCCGGGCTTGTTGTGGGGGACGACCCTCGTGCCCTGGCTTGGGGCATCGAAGAATTGTTCTCAAACAAAAAGCGATACGAAGATTTTTTCCGGAAATCTATCCTGTTTGCGAAAAACAATACCTGGCACAATGTGTACTCCCGTGCATTTAGGCAGATGGGCCAACTTCCCCTGAAAGGTCTTTCACAACCAAAAGCTGATTTGCAAGACCCGGAAGAAAAAATACAAAAAGTTCCGAAAGAGTAGAGATTCCCGCCCAAAAAAACCATGGTTTCCATTTAATCGTGGCATATTCGCCGCGTAACCACTTCAATCCTCTCATCCCATAAACCCGATAGCTCCGAGAGCGAAAATCCTTGACAGTCCATCCAGACAAATGTTCCTGAAATGTGTTTCCGTCATATGGATGTTGGGGCACAAACCCATTTGGGGTAAGAAGGATTATTCTTTTTTTTGCAAGCCCGTTCATTTTTCGAAGCAATTCCCAGCCTTTTTCTTTCGGGAGATGTTCAATGACATCAAGGGCAACCACTGCATCGAACTGTTTTTTTTTAAATAACGTATCGATGGAGAGTACATTGCCGACTTTGTAGACGTCGTGGATTTTTTCCCCCCTGCTTTTGGTGATACTCGGCCTATGGATATCAACGCCCACTGAGTAAAAAGTCTTTGGTACGTTTGCGATCGGCGAATTACTGCCACATCCCACATCCAATACTGACCGCATACCATGAAGTTCCCGCGAAAGCATTGCGTAGTAATGCCAGTCGCCTAACGTAATGAGTAGTTCGCGTATGTTCATGGCTTTGATGGAGAGGAAAATGCGTGTTCAACCAATCCAACCGAGGCCCCAAGCCCCGCGGCCCCGACTTTTACCCCATAGAGGACAAGGAGTCCCAAAAAATACGCGGGTTTCGTGAACGCATGTTTTGTAAAGTACGATCGCCGGGGGAGAGAATGCGCCGCGACGGCACCCGGTTGCACTTGCAGCGCCCCAAAATATCCCTTCCCGTAGCGAAAGAATTTTCTCATAAAAGTCCACCAGTCCGAGACCTCATGGTGCAGAACAGACGCACTGGCCAGGTACGCGGTTTTTGCTCCCCGGCGGACCAGCTCATTGTAAAGAATGGTATCGTCAAAAACAGCAAGATTTTCGGGCCAATGGACTTTTGAAAGAATGGTCTTTCGGAAAAAGCGAGGACATGCCGTGCCAAACAATGCATCTGCATCCCTGTTTTTATCAATCACCCACTTGTCGTAGGCAATCAGTTTCTCGACAAGCGTGCCTTTTTGAATTATAGACTTTTCCGAAATAGTCACCGCATCGAATCCTTTTGACTCGCAAAGTTTCACGCACGCCTCAATAACCTTGGGTTCGAGAACCTGGTCGGAATCGAGAGAAAGGACATATTCGCCCCGGCTGTTTTTATAGTTTTGTGCCCGCGCGTCACCGAGTTTGTCTGCGTAGTGAACGCGCGCTCCATAGCGCCTTGCAATACCCGCGCTGCCGTCTTTACTGAAACCGTCAGAGATAACAATCTCAACGTTCGGATACGTCTGCCCTTTGACCGACTCCAGTGTTTCCGGCAGGGTGTTGGCGGAGTTGTAGGTGCGAATATTTACGGAAACCAAGGGAAACGTTGTTTTCATAACTGACCGGAGCGGACAAGCGTCTGTCTCACTTGGATAGTAATGTCGTCAAGCGCGTTCGTCGCCGAGGTAAAGCGGAAGGCAAAAACTTCCTCGGGCTTAAATTTATACTTTTTTAGATTCTCATTAAAGGTTGCCGTTTTGCGAAAGTACCCGAATCCTCTCCCTTCGCATTCTTTGAAGCGCTCCTCCAAAAGTACATAGAGATATTTTTTATCAAAAAAACACGCCGGAAGGTTTTGCCCCCGTGCATTATACCAAACCAAAAGCACTTGCCCGAACCCCGACTGGAACGGCACGATTGGCTCCTCATACGGCAATCCGTAGTACGGAGCATCGCTCTCAACAAAAAATACGGTTCTTTGAGGAAGCACGGGGTAGGACGTTATTATTTTGGCTAGAATTGATTTTCGCAGTTGACCGATTGCCACCTGGTAGGCAATGTCACGCCTGATTTTAAGTGCATGGTAGCCAAGACTGAGGAGAAAAATACCGCCTAGGATAAGAAAAGCGACCTTCCTTTTTCCGAACCGCAGAAACAGTCCCCACCAGATTGCTGCAAGGAGTATCGAAGAAAAAATGCCCGTCAAGTAAAGATGCCGTCCGTCCAAAAGCGCATTGTACCCTGCTTTTCCGGGAACCACCAGAAACGGGAGTGCGCTTGCGGCTATCGAAACCAGCATGAGCACAATGACCACCGCCACCTCCCGCTTCTTTTTGGCAATGTAAATCCGCAAAAGCACAAAAGACAACAAAAAGATGACCGCGGCAGCCAGAAGCGAAATAATGTCGCTCGCCGCGCTCTCTACGACATACGGATCGGGAGAGCCTGCGATGAGAAACTGGGGGTATGCGAGATAAATAAGCCCGCGGGAAAACAAAAGTATGAGTTTAGTCGGTACAAAACTCTGGGCGATGGCCCGCACGGGAATGGCAAACAAGCGAAAGATATACGCCCCCAAAGGAGCTTGCGATAACTCCGGGGTCACTGCAATCGGGGGGCTAAGAGCGCGAAAAAATACCCTGGCGGCTGCATAACTGGCGGCAACCAAACCCATAAGAAGAGCGGGTGATAGAATTTTTTTAAGCGATTTGGGTCGTGCCAGAATAAAAAACCAGGCCGGAAACAAAATGAATCCGAAAATTGACGTCTCTTTAAAACTAAGCGAAATAAGGAAAAAAAGCACGGTCAGAAGTCCCATGAGCTTTGGTTTCTTTTCCTCAAGATAATTAACAAACGCGATGAGAGAAAGGAGAAAAAAAAGCGTCGAACCTACGGTTCCTACGGTCGTGGCGAGCCACGTTACGGCCTGATGGCTGATGGAGTTTAGGAGAAATATCGCGCCGGCTCCGCCGGCTACAATGCGGTGACGGAGAAGCTTTTGGGCAAGAATAGAGACCAGAACTGCATTGATGACCTGAAAAAGTATTGCCGCCGCCGCCCACGGAGCAAACCAAACGCCGAAAAGCCGATACAGAGCAAGCGTTGTCGCGTTACTTAAGGGAATAAGATGGGTATCTTGCTCATAAATAAACAGCCGGTCAAAAAGAGAAAGCTGCGCCTTGTCGGCATAGATGGTATTGCCCAAAATCGCCCATTCGTCCTGTTG
>CAYTZO010000001.1:73804-83361 GCA_964442525.1 uncultured Gammaproteobacteria bacterium | reverse complement strand
GTACCAAGATAGTAACCGAATCCTTCAAGGAGAATACTGCTCGCCGCTGTGCCCTGTTGATCAAAAGGTTCATTTGCCCATGAAGGAAAATCTTTTTTACCAAATTCAAACGTCTGATTAACCGACTCAGCAATCTGTTCTGAACTTCGCGTTTGCGAAAGAATACTCTCCAATGATGGAATTTTTTGTCCGTTAAGGGTATCCTTTAATGTCCTCACATCTTCCATGGTCGCAGAAATTTCAGCGGGATGATCAAGAAGATAATTCATTCTCCCAATGACCTGCTCAAACGTGTCTACCCTCTTCACTCTTTCCTGCTCATTAGCACCAAGGTATTCCAATGAACCTCGGACAAGAGGTAATCTCCGGAAATAAAACCTTGCCCACCGTCGGGTAAATTCCGCTGCAGCTTGTTCTGTCATAATGAGATCTCCCTTGTTTTCTTTGCAGCTTCGAGAAATTTTTGTTTGTAGCGCGCTTGTTCCTCGGGCGAAAAAAGCGACAAAACTTCAAATTCGAGTATTGTTTTGCCGTCCTTGATTAGTGTGCTGTGGACAACGCAGTAGCCATAAAACGTCCAGTCATTACTAACCAGGAGCATCGCAACATGAAGCGGAAACACCCGCTCGTTTTCTTTTGTGACCTGAAGCGTTTTCCCGACCGAAACAGCGGAAGCATCGAAGTCTTTTGAAAGTCTGAGGAGCGTATTGAGTTCAGCCATGTATCCCATAGCCGGATTATACCAAAGAGGACATCTGACTGTTATAATCAGATGTATGAAATCGGATGAGGTAAGAAGGAAATATATCGAGTTTTTTAAGCGGCCGCCGCGCAACCACGTCGAGATTCCCTCTGCCCCACTCGTCCCTGAAAATGATCCGACAACCTTATTTACCTCTAGCGGCATGCAGCCGCTCATCCCCTACCTTTTGGGCCAGCCCCACCCGCTCGGCAAGCGCTTAGTCAACAGCCAAAAATCGTTCCGCAGCCTCGATATCGATGAGGTCGGCGATAACCGGCATACGACGTTTTTTGAGATGCTCGGCAACTGGTCCCTGGGCGATTATTTTAAAAAGGAGCAACTGCCGTGGATCTGGGAATTTCTGACAAAAGAATTGGGGCTTGATAAAAACCACTTATTTGTTTCTGTGTTTGAGGGCCTGCCTGCGCAGGCAGGAACCAAAGATGTGCCGCGGGACGAAGAATCAGCGACCATCTGGAAATCCCTTGGCGTTCCCGAACAAAAGATTTTTTATTACGGTGTGACGAAAAATTGGTGGTCACGAAGCGGCGAACCGGATAAGATGCCCCCCGGAGAGCCGGGTGGCCCGGACAGCGAAGTGTTTTTTGATTTTGGAAAACCAATACACAAGGGGTGTCACCCGAACTGTGACTGCGGACGGTTTTTGGAAATTGCTAATTCCGTCTTTATGCAATACAAGAAGTTAGAAGACGGCTCTCTGCAAGAACTCAAACAAAAAAATGTCGACTTCGGCGGCGGGCTCGAACGGATTTTAGCTGCAGTAAACAATACTCCCGATGTTTTCCAAACGGATTTATTCTTGCCGATGATCGAAGTTCTCGAAAAAGTTTCAGGAAAAAGATACAGCGATTCGTCCCACCAGATGCGCATTATCGCAGATCACATAAAAGGCTCGGTCATGATGATGACCGATGGCGTACTTCCCTCCAATAAAACGCAGGGGTATATTTTGCGCCGTCTTATCAGGCGCTCACTTCTTCACGGACGAAAACTTGGTTTAGTGAAAGACCTCACGTATATCGGCAAACTTATCGAACCGGTTGCTTTAATCTACGGGATGGCATACCCAGCCGTCAGCGAGAAAGCAAGCGAGATTAAGCTCCTCATCCAGGAAGAAGCCCTCCGGTTTGGAAAATCACTTGAGCGAGGCTTATCTGAGATTGAAAAGCTTGACAAGCTCACCGGCAAAAACGCATTTATGCTTTACGAATCCTACGGGTTCCCCTGGGAAATGACCGTAGAAATCGCCAAAGAAAAGGGACAAACCGTTGATCGGGCGCAGTTTGCGGAAGAGTTTAAAAAACACCAAGAGTTAAGTAGAACCGCAGCCGCGGGCATGTTTAAAGGAGGTCTTGCTGATCACTCTGAAGCAACGACGAAGCTCCATACTACTCACCATCTCCTTCTTGCTGCGCTTCAGAAAGTTGTTGATTCTGGCATTAAACAACGAGGGAGCAATATTACTGCCGAACGTTTGCGCATGGACTTTAATTTTCCCAGAAAAATTACGCCGGAAGAACTACAAAAGGTAGAAGCGCTCGTCAATGAGAAAATCAAAGAGAACCTCAAGGTGACCCGTCTTGAAATGACCAGAGGCGAGGCGGAAAAAATCGGTGCACAGATGGAGTTTGGCCATAAATATCCTGATCGGGTGAGCGTGTATATAATCGGGCTCAAAAACCTGCCTGCCGGCAGGCAGGACTTTTTCTCAGCGGAATTCTGCGGAGGCCCGCACGTTTCCTTTACTCGTGAGCTCGGCAACTTTACAATAATAAAAGAGGAGGGAGCCGGTGCCGGCGTCCGCCGGATTTACGGCATCCTCAAAAAATGAAGCTTCCGGGAGTTTTCAACAATTTTTTTCATCGTAAGGAACCCCACGAGGTGTTTCTTTCGCTTCTCTTGGCAAAAGATGGCGTAGCCGCTGCTGCCTGGTATGTCGATACGGTAGGCAGCCCGCACCTGCTTGCTTCCGCCCACGGAAAAGCCGCGTCCGATAGCTGGGAATCACGGACAGAATGTGCCGATCGAACAATCGCGGCCATCGAGGATAAAATAAGTAGTACCGCACAAATCCGTAAAACCGTCCTCGGTCTTCCGTGCGAGTATCTTACCCAGGAAGGGAATATCCATCCCGACATAAGGAAGGAAATTAAACACCTCACAACTGCTCTTGACCTGACGCCAATCGGTTTCGTCCCCATTCATCAGGCGCTCGTCTATAAACTGAAAAAAGACGAAGGGATGCCGCCGAGTATTATCATTTTGGAGTTTACGGATCATCACGTAACCGTCAATGTCTATAAAGTTGGCAACCTCATTGGCCAGAAAACTCTCGACCAGGGAGAGAATCTTGTCGAGGGCCTTGAAGAGGTCCTCAAGTCTTTCACCGAACTTGAGGTGCTCCCGTCGCGGATCCTTCTCTATGGCATGGAACCGTCTATACTTTCTGAAGGCAAAGCGCAACTTCTTCGCCATCCCTGGACGACCAAGGCAAACTTTTTACATTTTCCAAAATTCGATGAAGTTCCCATTACCGATCTCGTAACTGCTGTCTCATTGGCCGGCGCGAGCGAGCTTGCTACCACGATGACCGCTGAACCGAAAGAGGAAATCTCTCCCTCCTTAGGAGATGCGCAAACGGCGGTTGCACAACCGACTGTCTCAGAAACGTCCGCAGAAAAAGAAACACCGGATGAAGTTCCCGAAGAGCGGGAGGAACCGGAAGAAATCCCTGCCGAAACTCCCCCTCCCCCGCAGGTCGTCGCGGCTGAAGCTATGGGGTTCCGTAAAGCAGATATACTCGAAGAACAAGAGCCGGAAGAGGAAAAAGAGAGCAGGGAGGAAGAGGAACAACTTCCCAAAAAAGCGTTTTCTCTTCCAAAACTTCCCATCCTTCCCAAGATTTCCCTGCCTCCGGTCCGCCTCCCTCGCCTTCAATTGAAAAAAAAGGGCATCGCCATCGCGGTCGGGGGAGCGGTAATTATATTTGTGTTTGCTGCATTCTGGGCGTTACCCAAAGCGACCGTTACTGTTCTCGCGAGCCCGCAAACGATACAAAAAACAGTGACCGTGACGGTGGACCCGACGGCCACCGTCGCCGATAGCAAAACGAGTATTATTCCCGGGCGTAAGCAGGAAAAATCGTTAAGCGGCAACAAAACCATTCCGGTAACCGGCACCAAACAGGTCGGTGATCCGGCAAAAGGAAGCGTTACTATTTATAACAAAAGTTCTTCACCTCTGACCTTTTCAAAAGGAACCGCACTCTCCGCTTCGGGTGTTGAATTTACGCTCGACAGTGATGCAACGGTCGCCTCGGCCAGCGAAAACTTAGTAAGCGGCACGGTTACGTTTGGAAAAACGACCGGCAGCGTTACCGCATCAAATATAGGAGCAAATGGAAACCTCCCGGCAGGAACCGAATTTACGTTTAAAAATGTCGGCTCTGACACTGCCGTTGCCAGAAATGAGAATGCATTTGGCGGCGGGACAAGCAGAACGGTCACGGTCGTATCCAGAAGCGATCAGGATGCACTCGTCCAAGGGTTAACCAGCGATTTGCTTACCAAGGCAAAATCAGATCTCTCCTCAAGCGTTTCCGGCGGAGAAAAACTCCTTGATCAAACCATTACGACCAATGTCAAAAGCAAAACATTCTCACAGGAACTTGGCCAAGAATCCCAAATGCTCACGGGAGGAGTTACCGTGGATGTCTCCGGTACTTCATATAACAATAGTGACCTGACGACAATCTTTCGCGATATGACGGCGGGAAGCCTCCAGCCCGGATACAATCTTGCAACGGAGAGAACAGAAGTAACCCTCCAAAACGTTCAGATCAAAAAAGACGGCACGATTGTCCTTACCGCATCACTCAAAGGAATTGCGCTTCCTTCCATTGACCTATCTTCTCTGCGCACCGGTCTCGCGGGCAAAAGCGTTCGGGGCGCTCAGGACTACCTCAAAAAAGTCCCTGGTGTCGGGGGCGCCGAATTCCGTTTTCGGTGGAACGTGCTCCCCAACAGACTTCCGTGGAACAGCAATAATATTTCTATTTCCGTTGCAGCGGAATAAAAAGCATTCTTTTACTGCCTATGGCTATGTACCGGTATGTCAAAGCATTTCCTCGCCGACCGAAGCCAGCCGCGCCGGTCTTCCTCTCGTGGATATTTATGACCTCAGGCGTCATTGTGCTTACCTGGACCGTCTGGCCGATTCTTTCGTTCTTTTTTGTTAAGCAGCAGTTCCTCGATAAAACCGTCTCGCCAATTGTTTCTGCATCACTTACTACGCGCGCCGTCGGAAGCGTACTCCCCGCCATGGCAAGCTCTCCGGAAGCGGGATCACCAAATACCGCCATTGATTCAACCAACGCAAATCTATGGTTCCCGACAAGCCCCCAAAAAAAAGTTGTTGCACCGGTCAATAGCTACCTCCTCTCCGTTCCCAAATTAAAAATCAAAAATGCTACCGTGATTATCGGAGGCGATGATTTAAACAAAGGCCTTGTCCACTACGGCGGCACGGGGCTTCCGGGCCAATACGGCAATGCCGTTATCTTCGGGCACTCAAACCTGCCGCAGTTTTATAACCCCAGCGATTACAAATCCATTTTTTCCCTCTTACCAACACTCAAAAAGGGGGATGAAATTTTTGTTACCTATGACGGGGTGACCTACCGTTATGTCATTTATGATATGGTTGTGACGAAACCAGAGGATCTCTCCGTCCTCGAACAGAGGTATGACGATTCTTACCTCACCTTAGTAACCTGTGTTCCGCCCGGCACCCTTTGGGAACGACTCGACGTTAAAGCTCGGCTTGCCCAAACACCATGAAAATAGACAAACAGCAGGTCGCCATCGCCGCCATTAAGAAAAAACTGATCGGCAAATCGCTCTCCTATAACGAGATATTCGCGATCATGGACGAAATCGCAAACCAGCGGCTTTCGCCGGTACTGACGACGTACTTTGCCGCCGCGGGGTTTAAGGAGGGCTTCAGTAACGAGGAACTCTATGATCTGACCAAGGCCATGGTGGCAACTGGGCCTCAACTTCACTTTAAGGGGGTCGTAGCGGATAAACACTCGACCGGAGGGGTGGCCGGGACAAGAACAACCATGATCCTCGTACCAATTGTGGCCGCCGCCGGATTTCAAATTCCCAAAACGAGCTCCCGCGCCATCACCTCTCCGAGCGGCACCGCCGATACCATGGAAGTAATCGCGCCCGTCACGTTTACCCCCAGGCAAATTGAGCATCTGGTCGGTCGGGTTGGCGGCTGCATCGTTTGGGGTGGACACTTAGGTCTTGCCCCGGCAGATGATGTCCTTATACAGGTAGAACAACCCCTCGCGTTTGAGTCATTTGATAAGATCATTGTTTCAATCATGGCAAAAAAAGTTGCTTCAGCTTCTACCCACCTGATTCTCGACATCCCGGTCGGCCCGACGATGAAAATAGTTCATTTTAAAGACGCAGAGATTATTGTGAGAAAATTTACTTATCTGGCCAAACGCTTCCATATTAACGTAGTCTTTGATGTCAATGAGGCCCGGCAATCGGCCGGACGCGGGATCGGCCCGACGCTTGAGGCCCGCGATGTATTCCAGGTTCTTGAACAAGCACCGGAACGTCCCATTGCGCTTGAGGCCAAGGCCCTCCGCTTGGCGGGGAAACTTTTGAGTCTTTGCTACAGTCAGTCTCCTAAAACCAGGAACCTGAGCGGTGAAGAGGTTGCACAAAAGATGCTTACGTCAGGAAAAGCGCTCAAAAAAATGCGGGAAATTATCAAAGCTCAAGGCGGTAATCCCGATGTTACCAGTAGCTCGCTCACCCCCGGAAAGGAACGATTTGAATTCAGAGCAAAACAACGAGGCAGGGTAAGTATGCTCAACAACCAACAAATCACCATTATTTGTCGCATCCTTGGCTGCCCGACAGACAAAAAGGCGGGCATGTTCCTCAACCGTAAGCTTGAAGAAGCCGCGGATAAAGGTGATATACTAGCAACGCTTTATAGCTCAGATAAGTGGCGACTCAAAGAAGCCATAGAAACCTTAAAAAATGTTCCGGTCTATACCATTGAATAAGTATGTTTAAAAATATTATCTCACCTGTCCAGGCATGGCTTCTCTCACAAGGCCGCTGCGTTGGGTGCGGACGAGAACTTCCCAAACAAAAAGGACAGGGGCTCATCAAAATCAGTTGCCAATGCGGCCGCGTATATATGTACGATCCAGGAGCCAAGAGATATCGCCGCGCAACACTCGATGAAATCAAATAACACCAGTTCGAAACGACTGATTGCGTTTCTTTTTACTATCCTTATTCTGGGTGGCAGCGGGTGGATATGGTGGAGAGCGAGCACCGCACCGGTGAGCAGCTCCGAATCGACGCCCATCATGTTTACCGTAGGCCGTGGAGAAGGAGTAAGAGCAATCAGCGCAAACCTCGCTTCTGAACGGCTTATAAGAAGCCCAACCGCATTCTTTATCCTCGTCAAACTCATGGGTATTGAGCGATCGCTTGAGGCCGGGGACTTCCGGCTTAACCGGACGATGGGTGCGCGGCAAATCGCCATTGAGCTCACGCATGGCGTTCAAGACGTGTGGGTGACCACCCTCGAGGGATGGCGCAACGAAGAAATTGCTACCCGTCTTGCAAAAGACTTGAGTATTCCGGAATCCCAATTCCTCTCCGCCGCTCGGCAGGGATATATGTTTCCTGATACCTATCTTATTCCCCGTGATGCAACGAGCTCGGCAATTGCCAGCTTGTTCCTGGATACCTTTAACCAAAAAGTCACGCAAAGGATGAGGGAAGATTCCCGGCAAACAGGGCTCACGTTTGATCAAGTCATCACACTCGCTTCGATTGTTGAACGCGAGGGGAAAACTGACCAGGATCGTCCGATTATCGCGGGAATACTCCTCAAACGCCTGCGCGCCGGGTGGCCTCTCCAGACTGACGCAACCATCCAATATGCCCTGGGCTATCAGGAGGATGAAAAATCATGGTGGAAAAAAAGCCTGACTGACGTAGATAAGCAAATACGTTCTCCCTATAACACATATCTCAACGCCGGTCTGCCCCCCGGACCAATCAGTAACCCCGGACTCTCTTCCCTGCGAGCAGTTATTTATAGCACAGAGACCCCATATTGGTACTATCTTCACGACAGCCAGGGCGTCGGCCGCTATGCGACGACACTCGAAGAACATGCCGATAATATCAGAAAATTTCTGGAACAGTAGTCCATGTGGCAAAAAATTCTTCTGGTGGATGTCTTTGTGCTTAACACCACCCTCTCACTCCCGCCAATGGCAACAATGAAGCTCCACGGGGCTGATGCCCGTGATATCTTCTCCCCTCGAAGGGGGATAACGTAAAGTCTCTATGGAGCGGCACAACGGAAGAAACATCTGGTACTTATTCCTTGGTATCTGGGCCGTGAGCGGCCTTGCCTGGTTTGTCAACACCTTCCCCCCGACTTCACCCACAAACCTCATAATTTTTTTTCTTCTGGTATTCTTTTCCGGTCTTTTTCTCTCGCAATTTGTTTTAAAAAAATTTCGTCTTTCTGTCTTGTTGTCTACTGGCTTGACTATCTTTCTCCTCCTCCGACTCCTCGATCTCCGCCAACCGATCTACCCGGCACTTCTCTTTGCGTGTCTTCTCTCTCTTGAGCTCTATTATCGGAAACGGTAAAATCTGGGCATCATGAAATTCTATATCACCACGGCTATCCCCTATGTCAATGCCAAACCTCACATCGGCCATGCGCTCGAGTTTGTCCAAGCTGACGTGATTGCCCGCTACCATAGACTTCTGGGCGAGGATGTGCTCCTTCTTTCCGGCGGAGACGAAAATGCACTCAAAAATGTCCAGGCCGCCAAAAATGAAGGGACGGACGTTCAGAAGTTCATCGATCGCAATACTGAACTCTTTAGGGAACTTGCGATAAAACTGGGGGTTGGACTAAACGCAAAAGGATTTGATGTATTTCAAAAAGGCAGCGATATCAAACATCACTATCCATCAAGCCAAAAGCTCTGGAGCCGGTGCGCCCAAAACGGCGACATCTACAAAAAGGCCTACGAGGGGCTCTACTGCGTAGGCTGCGAGGCATTTTACACTCGGGAAGAGCTTGACCCAAATGGCGAATGCTTTGAACACCCGGGGAAAAAACTCGACAAAGTTAAGGAAGAAAATTACTTTTTCCGTTTATCAAAATATCAAAAACAGCTTATCGGACTTATTAAAGACGATACGCTCAGGGTTGTTCCTGAGAAACGAAAAAATGAGGTTCTTGCATTTCTTGAACGAGGGCTTACCGATATAAGCATATCTCGTTCCAACGAGCGGGCAAAAAACTGGGGCGTGCCGGTGCCCAATGATCCCACTCAGAGAATCTATGTGTGGTTCGACGCACTTAACATTTATCAAAGCGGCGTCGGCTTCGGCTGGGATGAGAAAACGTACAAAACATGGTGGCCGGCAGACGTCCATGTGATCGGCAAAGGCATCACCCGTTTCCATGCGGTCTACTGGCCGGCATTTCTCATTTCCGCAGGACTCAAACTTCCAAAAACTATTTTTGTCCACGAATACTTCACCGTCAACGGTCAGAAGATGAGTAAAACCTTAGGCAACGTCATTGATCCTCTCGATCTTATAAACAAATACGGCGCAGATCCCTTGCGATACTACTTTCTGGCCAAATTTTCTCCCTTTAACGACGGCGATTTTTCTGAAGGAGAATTTAAAAAAACATACAATGCAGACCTTGC
>CAYTZO010000001.1:63857-73704 GCA_964442525.1 uncultured Gammaproteobacteria bacterium | reverse complement strand
ATTAAATCTCAACCACCTCTCTTTCCCCGCATTACATAATTTATGTTTATCGATACCCACTGTCACTTGAACTTTCCCCAGTATAACCAGGACCGGGCGATGGTGATTGGCAACGCCAAAAAAGCAGGCGTAAAAAAATTTATTAATCCGGGCGTTGACCCGCTCTCATCCGAACAGGCCATTGAGGTAGCTAAAAAAAATCCGGGAGTCGTTTTCCCAGCTATTGGCTTTCATCCATATGAAGCGCAAGACATCCATGATGTAAGCCTTCTAGAGGCTCTCATAAAAAAACATGACGTGGTAGCCATCGGCGAATGCGGATTGGATTATCACCAATATAAAGGCAATGAAGCCCGCGGCAGAAAAGACAATCAAAAAAATCTTTTTAAACTCCATCTTGAACTAGCGCTCGAATATAACCTTCCGGTCATTATGCACTGCCGTGATGCATACGAGGATTTTTTTGATGTGATTGATACATTGTCAAGCCTACCGCCGGGAGTGATCCATTGTTTCTCCGGCGGACTTCAGGAACTCCGAATGGCCGAGGCGCGCAAACTTATGGTGGGCATTGACGGAAACGTTACCTACTCCAAGCAACTTTGGGCAATAGTTCCCAATATCCCCTTACCCATGATACTTCTCGAAACGGATGCACCGTTTCTCACGCCAATTCCTCATCGGGGTACGCGTAACGAACCTAAATATATTCCCCTCATTGCAAAAAAAATAGCAGAGCTCCGAGGAGTTTCTCTCAAGCAGGTTGAGGAACAGACAACCCAAAATTCACTCAGTCTGTTTCAACTTTAATATTTCTCGGTTTTATTGGATAATTGAACAAAATGACAATCTCTGTCGTCATACCGGCATATAACGAAGAGCAGTATCTTCCTAAAACGCTCGACTCCCTTAAGCACCTTGAGAGAGTTCCGGATGAAGTTATTGTGGTCGACGGTGCATCAACGGACAACACTCCCGCCGTCTCCAGATCTCACGGAGCAAAAGTGATCATCGTCAGACATGGTACGATCGGGTACGCGCGGCAAAAAGGATTACAGGAGGCAAAAGGAGAGATCGTTGCCTTCACCGACGCCGATACCGTCGTTCCAAAAGACTGGCTTTCAAAAATAGAAAAAACACTGGGCAGACCCGGTGTGGTCGGCGTATTTGGTACGTTCCGTGTCCCCGACGGCTGGTGGCCATATCGGATATTTATCAATTACTTCCAGCCCTGGCTTAATCAGATTTGGTTTTTGTTCGGCGTCCCCATGGCTCCCGGACAAAACTCTGCATTTCTGCGGCAAAAGGCGCTTGAAGCGGGGGGGTATCCGGAAGAGTTTAAAATCGCCGAGGATATCGAGATGATGCGCCGACTCATGCGCGTCGGTAAAGTAAAACTGCGCCAGGATCTCATCGTCAAAAGCAGCGGCCGGCGCGGGGAAGAAGGGCCGCACATGTTTGCACGTATTTTTAAAGCATTCCTCTATTACTTTATCTTCCGACGCGCAGACAAGATCGGTTTTCCCGATGTTCGGTAGTGTCTCACCGTGGTATAATGAGCTCATCCGTATGCGCCGAATTTTTATCCGCTACCCCCGGAAAACGGAGCGAATTCTCGAGATTCTCGTGCCGTTTCTTACCTGGCTTCTTATTACCATGCCGCTTTGGCTTTCTTTCTGGCATCCGGCCCTCGTTGCCTACCTCATTATTACGTTTGACGTCTATTGGTTTTATAAGTCTGCGACCCTCGTCGTACATGCAATCCGTTCGTTTGTCATGCTCTCTTCGCATACTGCCATCGATTGGCTAACGCTTGCAAAGGAGCTTCCCGACTTTAATAAACTTCATCACGTTATTGTGATCCCGGAATACCGCGAGCCTGAGCATATTCTCAGACGAACGCTCACCAACCTCACAAAGACCGATTTCCCGAAAGAAAGACTCATCGTCGTCCTGGCAACGGAAGACAAAGATCCCAATGCAAAAGCAACCGCGGCCGCTCTCAAGCAGGAATTTGCAACCCAATTCGGACATTTTCTTGTCACCCGCCACGTTTTACGCGAAGGGGAACTTACGGGGAAATCGAGCAACATGGCATGGGCAACTCGACAAGTCGTAAAATTTCTCGAAGAAAAGCACCTATCGATCGAATGGGTAACAATAACTTCCTGCGATGCCGATGCCCTCATTCATCCAAAGTATTTTTCATCGCTGAGCTATCATTTCCTTAAAGATGCCAAACGGGCGTACCATTTTTATCAAGGGGCCATCCTCTTTTATAACAACATCTGGCGCGTGCCGCTTCCCAATCGATTCCTCAATACACTCAATAGCATTTGGAATTTGGCGCTTCTCTCACAAAAATCAAAACTTATCAATTTTTCGACTTATTCCTTACCGCTTGCCACCGCGGTAAAGGCTGGCTATTGGTCGGTTACCGTAATACCCGAAGATTATCACATGTTCTTTAAGGTCTATTTTACACTCGGAGAAAACGTGAGTACGAAACCGATTTTCCTTCCTATACTCGTTGATGCTGCGGAAAGCCGGGGATTTTTCCCAACGCTCGTTAATCAATACGAACAGGCGAAACGTTGGGCATGGGGCATATCGGATATCCCGTATGTCATCCGCGGCGTGATCCTCCATTCGGAAATAAAATTAGGTGACCGGGTCCGCCGGCTCCTTGCGCTCCTTGAACATCATATTTTCTGGCCGGCAAATTGGTTTCTTTTGACTATCGGAAGCTCCATTCCGCCGCTGGTCAACCCACTCTTTGCCCGGACCGTCCTTGGCCATAACCTGTCTCGCATCTCTTCCGGTATATTAACGCTCTCGACCGTATTCCTCATTGTGGTCTTTATTATCGATTGGCGCATAAAACCGCCAAAACCCAAGGAATACCCCGGCTGGAAATTGCCGCTCCTTTACCTCCAATGGCTTACCCTGCCGGTCATATCGTTTTTCCTTTCAGCTCTGCCCGGCCTTGATGCCCACACAAGGCTTCTTCTGGGCAAACGGTTAGAATATCGGGTGACAGAAAAAGTATAATTGGTATGGCGCTTATGCAACAATTTAACAATCTCCGCAGAAAACTTTATAATGCAAATAGCGTTAACGTTCATGTTTAATTTTCTACTGTCCTATTCACCGCTTCTCTATTTCACCCAAAGTCTTTGGCGGGACGAGGCGTTTTCCATCCTTACTGCCGAACGGCCCATTGCTTTTTTTGTGACCAAACTTGGGTTGGAGACTCCTCTCTATTACATTCTTCTCCGTTTTTGGATAAAACTGTTCGGCGAAGGCGAAATTGCCGTCAGAAGCCTGTCACTCCTCGCCTTTGTTCTTGCGACGGTCATCGTTATTCGGTGGTCGGAGGAGCTTTTTAGAAAACACTTTCTCTCCTGGGCGCTGCCGCTTTTCTTTTTCTTCAACCCGATGCTTCTTTACTACGCGTTCGAGGTTCGGGCTTACGCATGGTATGTGCTGTTTACCGTTCTCTCTCTCTACGCATATACAACCAAAAAGTGGATATTGCTGACCATAAGTACTATTCTTGGGTTTTATACTCACACTTATTTCGTCGTGGTTCCATTTGTTGAGACGCTCCATTTCTTCCTCACACAAAAATTAGTATGGAAGAAAATGGGGAGCAATTCGTTTATCCGTTCGATGGCGATAAGCTTACTTTTTATTCTGCCCTGGCTCGCTAAAATTATCATTTTTGATTTTAAACAGCTTAAGAGCTCCTGGTATTTTCCGGTCAATTTTCAACTGGTTCGGTCGGTTCTTGGCAACATGTTTCTCGGCTATGAAGGGACGCCCTGGTATCTATGGCGGTTTACTGCATTTGTCTCTTTGGTTCTTCTCGCGTTGTTCCTTTTGGCGCTACGGCGGCGGCAGAAGCGGAATCGGAATGCGCTGTTTCTCCTCCTCGTTATCGTTCCGCTTACCGTGGTCATAGGGATTTCATTTATCAAACCACTTTTTGTCAATCGATATCTTATCCCCGTCACCGTCGCGGAGATATACCTCATCGCCTTTGCAATAGAAGCGATGCCAAAACGATGGATTCAACTTTTTAGTGCTATTGGCATTCTGTCCTTTTCCATTTTTTTTGACGTGTGGTATCCTCCGCAACATGCAAAACTCAATATCCGCGCAACCATTCTGCAGGTGAATATGCTTAAAAACCCAAACGATCTCGTCTTTGCCGACAGCCCGCTCATATTTTTTGAAACCCTCTACTACAGTAAAGACAGGAGCAAGGTCTACCTGTATAACCCAAAAGGAACCGCGTTCCCCTGGTATGTTGGGGATATTATCGTATCGCGGAGTCAGTTTGCGCGGGATTGGCCTCAGTACCCCATCCGCGCCTTTCTTATCCATGAAGATGCAAACTACGACATCGTATACCAAACAGATATGGGGGTCACGAAACAACCAATGCAACCGGCAGTCCCCAAGCTATGAGAGCAGCCGCGTATACCAATCAGTTTGTTCATCGGTTCCGGCTGACATGGCGCGTTCTCCGCACAAATTGGCTTATCGTACTCATTCATAAAAGCGTGTTCTTTCTGACATTTGTCGACATAGTCCTGATTCTATGGAAATGGCGCTCCCTTCCTCCTCTCGTACCGCTCTGGTATTCCCGCCCCTGGGGAGGCGATCAGCTTACCAGTCCCCTTTTTCTTTTCCTTTTGCCGCTCGGCAATATCCTCTGGTATAGCCTCGATGTGTTCCTGGCGGCATACGTCACAAGCGAGTATCTCATCTTTACCCAAGCACTCTTTTCAACAACCCTCCTGGTAAGCCTCATGTCTCTCGTGACTATTGCAAAAATTATTTTTTTAGTAACGTAGAGCATGAGCACCTTCCTCCCCCTGGTCTTTGCATTCCTCCTAACATTTATTAGCGTGCCGGTTGTGATGCGCTTTGCCAAATCCCTCAGGCTCGTCGATGATCCTCGCATCCGCTTTCACCCGGCCCACACACACCACGGAATTATTCCCCGCGCAGGAGGTCTTGCAATCTTTGCCGGTATCGCGATCGTACTGTCTGTGTTTGTACCCATAACGAAGCTTGCCATAGGCATTCTCCTTGCCGGAACAATTCTCACTATTGTTGGATTGGCTGATGACAGGAGAGACGTTAATCCGTATATCCGTCTCTTTACCAATGCGCTTGCCACCCTCGTCGTGGTCGGTGCCGGGGCTGGCATACCTTTTTTCACCAATCCGATTACCGGCTCTATCGTGCGGCTCGATACGTGGCGCATCACGTTCCATTTCTGGGGAATGCATTCCATCCTGGTATGGGCAGACCTTTTTGCATTTATCTGGATTATGTGGACGATGAACATTGTCGGCTGGTCGGCCGGCGTTGACGGACAAATGCCGGGTTTTGTTGCCATTGCCGCATTTGTTTTAGGACTTCTCTCTATGCGCTATAGTAGCGTTGATCCCAGTCAGCTTTGGGTTACAATCCTTGCGTTTATCACGTCCGGCGCTTTTTTGGGATTTTTACCTTGGAACATGTATCCGCAAAAAATTATGCCAGGCTACGGCGGCAAAACCCTGGCCGGATTTTTCCTCGCACTTCTGGGAATTCTGTCCTTTGGCAAACTCGGCACCGCCCTTCTGGTTCTCGGCATCCCTATGGTTGACGCCGCCTCTACGCTTATCAGGAGACTTGGCAAAGGCAAATCTCCTGTCCGCGCGGACCGCGGGCACCTCCATCATCTTCTCCTTGATCTCGGCTGGGGAAAACGGCGGATTGCCTTGTTTTACTGGGGGGTCTCCGCTATACTGGGGCTGATCGCGCTTACCGTCACCAGCAGGCAGAAAGTTTTTGCGCTGCTTTTGGTGGCAGTACTTGTTGCAGGATTTGTGGTATGGTTGAACTTCTTTACACAATTCTCAAAGCCGCAAGACCCAGACAATGGCTAAAAAATCTTGCAGTCTTTGCGGTGCTTCTTTTTTCTGGACAGCTCTTTCAGACGTCATTCTTCCTCTCCTCCTTTTGGGCCTTTATCGCATTTTGTTTTCTCTCTTCAGCAAATTATATTTTCAATGACATTCTCGATGCGCCAAGAGACAGGAAGCATCCATTTAAAAAATTCCGGCCGATAGCCAGCGGCAAACTTCCGGTCTCGCTGGCCTATATTGTCTCGGCAGTCTTTCTCGTTGTCGGTCTTGGCATAAGTCAGTCTATCGGTCGAACATTTTTTATTTTGGCAATCGCGTTTATTGCTCTCCAATATTCTTACTCTCTTTTTCTCAAACATATCAGCGTTATTGATATTTTGGCAATTACGACTGCGTATTTTCTCCGCGTCTATGGCGGTGAGGCGGCAACGGGATATCACATATCAATCTGGCTCGCTCTGGCCGCGCTTTCGCTCGCCCTGTTTCTTGCAGTCGGCAAGCGGAGAGCGGAGCTGACGCTCATCAAAGGGTATGAAGGAGTTGTTCCAAAAGATACGAGGGAAAGTTTGTCTCATTATTCCGAACGGCTTCTCGATACCTATACTTCTATGTTTGCCGAGTCAACGTTTATCACCTACGCGTTTTTCACTTTTCTTGCCCGACCCACAAATGAGGGGTTTTTCTTTCGCAATTATGCCGACTTTGCAGGAGATTTACCTGGACGGAAATGGATGATGATAACAATTCCCTTTGTCCTTTACGGCATCATGCGCTACATGCAGCTCATTTATGAAGGCAAGGGGGAATCGCCGGAGCAAATCCTCACTTCAGACCCGCCGCTTATCGTTACCATCATTCTTTTTGGAATCAGCGTTTTCGTCGTCGTCTATGGAATCGGGGGGTAGGAAGAGAGCTTTGCAAGTCCAAAAGGTTAGAAAAAGGCCGACTAAACAATTAGACCAAGCTCTCTGTGGTTATTCAACCTTCTGGGCGTACTGGCCGGAAATCCATCCTTTATTCGTTCCGTCATATGAGATCTGAAACCAGCCGTTTTGCTCACTGAAAATTTGGTATTTATCTCCCGGATTTACGCGGGCGGATTCCGTTGCTGACGTGGATGGCTCTACGCGAACCCGTAAAAATCCGGTTGGCGTATCTTTGATAATCGCAAATGGCTTGGGCGGGTCGGGTGTTGCCGATGACGTCGCGGTTTTGGTTGATGCCGCAGGACTAATGGTTGGAGACGGGGCAAGGGATGGCGTTGGCGAAGCCTCAGGCGCGGTCCCGCTTAATGCGAGCTTAAATGAAGCGATGAGTTTATATCCGCTCGTCACGCGTACTTTCAAATTTCGTGCTGCAAACCCGGGAGACGTAACGGTCAGCGTGTGATCGCCGGCAGACAGATTATCAATCGTCAAAGGGGAAACTCCCTTTGTTTGATCATCGACCAACACCGTGGCGCCGTCAGGATTTGTCGTTACTGAAAGTTCCGAATTTTTTCCGGCAATTTTTTCGAGCCAAAGGACTCCCACCGCCGTTGTCAGTTCCGAGTCGGAAAGAGCTGCATTGACGTAGGTCAGGAGATTTTGTCCGATGGTAATTTTCCCTTCCCAAGGCGATGACTGCGTTACGCCTCCTTCGGGAACAATTTTAATCGTATACTCTCCCCCGTTCACTTTGTCATCAAAAGGGGTTCTCCCAATGTATTTACTGTCCAGGAAAATACTCGCCACAGGGCTGCTTTCTACTTTGAGTTCACCCTGACGGGGCGACCGGCCGGTAAGAAATTTAATTACGAGGAAAATGAGCGCAATGACGATTATAAGAACGACCAAAAAGCCTATTTTGCGCCTCATAAGGATTTGATCATAACACAAGAACTAGACCCAAGCAAACCCCCCTTCCTCCCCCGGTAATTTGACTTTAGAGCGTAGCTGCGATACAATTAATTTGTTTGCTACCACTCCTACCCGGGGTGGTTTTTTAATCTCGGTTCCCAATACGAACCATGAAACAATTCATTACTTGGCTTCTGGCTTCCTACCGGGGCAACAAACACGATCCGAGACGGGGAAGCAACCACATGAGCTTCCTCCTCCGAAAGAAACTGGAGAAATTTAACATGCGCCAGATAATTGGCGTCAATCTGGCCGGACTCACCTTCTTCTCAGCCATTGTCCTTCCTCAGGCAAGCGAGCTTACTGCAACTATTAAACTTACCCTTCAAACTCCTCAAACGGAGGTCTACACCTCTCCCACAGATACGTACTTTCAATGGCCGCTTTCCCGTTTTGGCATCAGCACCTGGTTCTCCGCTGCACATCCGGGACTCGACCTTACCGCACCTCTGGGCACTCCCATTTACCCAATTGCCGGAGGCAAAGTTGCATGGGTTAAATCCATCGACTGGGGTTACGGCAAACACCTCCTTATCCGAAACGAAAAAAATATCGAAGCGCTTTACGCACACTTATCCAAGATAAACGTGACGGAGGGACAGGAAGTTTCCAAAACAACCGTCATCGGTGAGGTCGGTCAAAGCGGTTGGGCAACCGGGCCCCACCTCCATCTTGAAATCTATCAAAACGGTACGCCGGTCAATCCCATCGAGGTGCTGCCGGAGATTAAAAAGTAGATTATCTAAGAGGTTTCCTCATCCAGACAAAACGAAATCCCTTCCTGAAACCTAGTTTTTCGTAAAATTGCCGGGCACTGACGTTATCGTCTTTCACTACCAACTCAATTGTATCGAGGTCAAGCTTTTTTAATTGCTTTATCGTCTCACCCACAAGTTTCTCGCCAATCCCCATCCGCCGATATGGTTTATCGACAAAAAGGACAGAACAATAGGACCATTCGCGAAGCGCATACGTGAGTATCATGCCGGCGAGCTTGCCGCCGACTCGGGCAACGAGAGCAACGTCGCGTCCGGGACGTTCCACCCAATCCGTAAGTCCCTTTTCCGAATAAAAATCCGTTGTCTTTGCTCCCCACAGCTCAGGCGTTTCTTTCCCCCATTTTCTCATGAGAGGAACATCTGTAATCGTGGGAGGGGTAATTATAATTGAGTCCATATTCAGCGCTTTTGTTTTATCTCAATTCGTTTATTTTGATAATCAAATTCTATCTTGAACTGGTCAAAAAATCCGGTTTGTCCAAGAAGTCCATATGGAAGTGATTGCATTTCTGAACTAAATCCACAATAGAGGTCGATTGGCCATCCGGCTGCTTCAATTTGTACTTCATGAAAATATGCCAGTTGCGCCGCCCCGCTGGTCCCATAAAACGTCATTTTCTTGCCGCTCGTTAAAGGAATTCCCAATACCTCTGCGACTTCGGCATGAAAAATGCAGTAGTCTGCACCAGAGTCGATGAGCACCCGATATTTTGTGGAGTGCCCGTTCCACAATAATCGAATGTCAATTACCGGCCGGAAAACAACCTGTCTAGTAGGAAACGGCTCAATTGGAGATGCGCGAAACGACTGATATCTAAGCCTCAATAAGGATATAGGCGGCACCATAATTTTTGGGAATTCTTGTCAAAATTGGCTCTTTGACTCCTCGCTTTTGTGATCTTTCGTAGGCTATTTTTGCCGTTTTTCCTACACCAACAACCTTCTCACTTTTTGGTTCAAGCGCAACCCATTTGTTCCTATATTTCGCTGACAATAACTTGGTATTCACAGTCTTCATATAACTAATATAACACAATTATTTCTTCGTCGAGAAACTCGAAATCCACCATACGTCCCGACGCTCGGGATACCGATCTTTTTCATTCCAAGAGTAAATCTCGTCTACCGCAAATCCTGCATCAGAAAGTAATTTCTGAACTTCTTGTTCTGTAAAATATGTAAAATGCCGAGCAGTATCCGGTGAAAGTTTATCAACGACATCCGCTTCTCCCTGACCCTGTTT
>CAYTZO010000001.1:48103-63757 GCA_964442525.1 uncultured Gammaproteobacteria bacterium | reverse complement strand
TTTATATATTGCTTCTTAATATCCCATGTCTCCCATGCCTCCTGGCGGCATGCCGGGAGTTGATTCCTTTTTCTCAGGAAGGTCGGTGATGAGTGCCTCGGTCGTGAGGATCATCATGCCGACAGACACGGCGTTTTGAACGGCAATCCGTGTGACCTTTGCCGGGTCAAGAATGCCTGCTCCGATCATCGACTTAAATTTCATGTCCATGGCATCAAAACCATAATCGACGACCTTGGATTCCTCAATTGTTTTAAGGACCCACCCGTCGTCTGCGCCGGCATTTTTGGAAATCCATCGGACCGGCTCGCCGAGCGCCTGATGGAGAATGTCGACGCCAATCTTCTCATCCTGTTCCGAAAGCGTGTCTTTAAGCTTGAGAAGCGCCTGACGCGCCCGCAGAAGCGTCACGCCGCCTCCGGCAACAATGCCCTCTTCAAGAGCCGCTTTGGTTGCGGCAACCGCATCATTAACGCGCTCTTTTTTGTCTTTGAGCTCGACTTCGGTGGCCGCTCCCACGTTAATCACGGCAACACCGCCGGAGAGTTTCGCAAGGCGTTCCTGGAGCTTCTCGCGATCAAAGTCGCTGGTTGTTTCATCGATCTCGCGCTTAATCTGGGCGATGCGAGACTGCAATGCGGCTTTACTGCCTTTTCCGCCGATGATTCTCGCATTTTCCTTGTCTGCCCAAACCTTATCCGCGCGGCCGCAGTCTTCCACCTTGACGTTTTCAAATTTTCGTCCGGTATCTTCCGAGATAACGGTGCCGCCGGTCAGAACTGCAATGTCTGCAAGCATTTCTTTGCGTCGGTCTCCGAATCCGGGCGCTTTAATCGCAAGAACATTGACAACGCCCTTGAGTCTGTTGACAACGAGCGTTGCAAGCGCTTCGCCTTCAATCTCGTCCGCGATGATGACGAGATTTTTTGAAACTTTTATGAAGCTTTCCAAAAACGGCAGAAGATCGCTGATGGCGGAAATTTTCTTATCGGTGATAAGGATATAGGGGTCGTCGATCTCCGCCTCCATTTTGTCGGCATTAGTCACAAAGTAGGCGCTGGCGTATCCTTTATCAAACTCCATGCCTTCTTTGTAATCAATACTCATCTCAAGTCCCTTGCCCTCTTCAACCGTGACGACGCCATCTTTACCGACTTTGCCCAACGCTTCAGCAATGAGAGCGCCTATCTTTGAATCCTGGGCGCTAATCGTTGCTACCTTTGCCACGTCCGTGTCTTTGACTGTTTTTGCCATCTTTTTGATTTCGGCAACCACCACGTCCATGGCTTTTTCCATGCCCGTTTTGACAATCATGGGGTTAGCGCCGGCAGTGACGTTTTTAAACCCTGCATTGACAATGGATTGAGCAAGTAACGTAGACGTCGTCGTCCCATCACCGGCGACATCATTGGTTTTACTGGCAACTTCTTTGACAAGCTGCGCACCCATGTTTTCAAACGGGTCTTCGATATCTATTTCTTTCGCGACGGTCACGCCATCGTGGACGATATTGGGTGCACCCCATTTCTTATCGAGCGCGACATTTCTTCCCTTCGGGCCGAGAGTCGTAACGACCGCTTTGGCTAAAATATTCACGCCCCGGATCATTGCCTGACGTGCATCTTCAGAAAATTTGAGTTGTTTTGCCATAGGTACCTCCTTAGTTAACAAGAGCTAAAATTTCTTTTTGTTCTACCATGGTCCATTCTTCACCGTTGACTTTTACTTCATTGCCTCCCCATTTTTTATACATAACCTTTTGTCCTACTTTTACCACCATTTTTACGGGGTTGCCTTTGTCGTCGGTTGTACCTGGACCAACCGCCATGACCAGTCCAATCTGTGGTTTTTCTTTTGCGCTGTCGGGGAGAACAATACCGGAGGGAAGTTTTTCCTCCATCTCGAGAGGTTTGATGAGAACGTTATCAAAAAGCGGAACAATATTCATTTTTGCCATAGATACCTCCTTTGATAGTCTAAGTAATTTGGCAGTCTTAAAAGATGAGTGCTATTTTAACGGCCGTAGAAAATATTGTCAAGAGGGAGATTGAAACGTCTGAGGCGTGCTCTGAAAGCCTGCTTTATCCAGATCCGCGCGTCCCTGGGATGAAATCGTAAAAGACCCGGCCGGATAACCTCTGATGTCCGGCGCCGTTTCATGTACCAAAGCTGGGTTGATCGAGCCAAAGGCTCAATCAAAGTAAAGAGAAAAGAAAAAGGAGAAAAGAGAAAAACTTTTTTTCTGTAAACTCTATGTTGCTTCCCATTCGTTCTTTCCCTCCAGGCATTTGGTAGAAACTTCTTTGCCCACTGATTGAACCGTAAAAACTTTTTATATGCACCATCCCGTTCCCACAACGGTTCCATTTGCAGCACTTCGTATGCGGTAAATAAATCCTGCTCCTGTCGGGCTAATCCAAGGGCATTCTCGCTCATAAACATATTCAGACATATTTTGTCTTTCACATAGCTCTCTGCCGGCTTGCGCCTGCGGCCCAGAAAGGCAACGATACAAAGAGCAAGCACCCTCGTTGTCCAGAGCGTTCCCGGAGCAGTAATGCAAAAAAGATCGATGTCGTCAGCCTGGGAAACATTAGCGCGCGATAAGCCGCCCGTCACTCCCACGAGTTTTAGCGAAGGAACCAGTCGGAGCCAGTTTCCAACCGAGCGGGCAATGCGCCATTTCTCTTTTGCCCACCGTTCACGTTGTAACCGCTCTCCAATCAAATGTTCTTTCCCCGGCAGGACAAAATATTTTTTATGAGGAACGCTGCGGAGGGGGAAAAAAACACTCCATCGTTTCAGCTCGGTCTCTGACAGAGGCCAACGAAATATGTCTGCATAGAGTACCGTCGCAAGCATTGAATCCGACGCAGTCAGTCTCATGAGTACTTACGGAGTTGGCCCGGCAGAAGACAAACCGTATGGAGCAAGCACTTGTCGAAAACCATTGTCTGCAGTCTCAAGGGCCGCCTGTGGAGAATTGCCGCTACCAAGACTATTGACTGCATCTTTGAGATATTTAATAAGATTATCGTTTATGCCATTGTCAAACGTCCGCGAGGCCAAAGGGAATGACTTTGCCGTCTGTGCCTGGGTAATATATGCGCCGACCAGGGGATCTGCCGTGAGACTTTTCCCCAGATCTACGCGCGCATACGGCTCACCGAAAAGACGGATTTTAGATAGATCCGTATAGAGCTTTGTGGCGGTTTCCCTGCTCGTGAGGTATTTCAAAAATTCAAACGCCTGCTTTGGATATTTGGTTTTTGCGGACACTCCTTCAACCCAATAGGATGCCCAAGTGATGGTCGTTCCGGGAAGCTGCGGAATCGGCGCAATTTTAAAGTACAAATTAGGGTTCATCTGTTTAATTTCAAATGCCCTCCATGACGGAGCAAGAATCATGGCGACCTTGCCGCTCGCAAATGCCGCAATGGAGTTATCGAGTGAATCATTCCATGTGTAGACGGGATCGGCAGGATCGGCAAACTTGCGGTAAAATGTCAAGGCTTCGATGGCCTCCTGACTTTTGAGATTTGGAAGCTTGGCACCGTTTTGCATCATCATAACCGCTAAAATATCGCTAAAGTTTTCGATGTTATCCGCAGTACCCAGGGCAATAGCTGACCGGATGATACCGCTGTCATTTTTTACGGTAAGTTTCGGTGCCACAGAAAGGACATCATTCCACGTCGCCGGCACCGTCACGCCTGCAGCAGAAAGGAGGCCTTCGTTGTAATAGAGACCCAGGCCATCAATCATAAGCGGTATGCCATAGATAGACCCTCCGGAAACTAAATTCGTTGCCGCAACGGGATAAAATGACGAAAGGAATTCACTGGTTGACGAAACGCTTGCCGGTATCGCCAAGAGGTCGCGTCCAATCATTGGCGTCCACGTATTATGGAACCGGAAAACATCCGGTCCCTCGCCGCGGCCAATCGCGGCCTGAAGCCGTTCACGGTATTGCTGGGGCGATTGTTGCACATATTGGACTTTTGTTTTCGGGTACGATGCCTCAAAACTATTGAGCAGGTTGCGGATCGAGGCATCGTTTTCCCAAAGTCCCCAATAGGTAATGGTCACCGTTTGGTTCGCGGTAAACAGGGAGTATGCAAATCGTCCCGCAACAACCAGAATGGTTAGGATTACAAAAATAATTCCGACAGTCAGAATCCGTTTCCCCCACGGGCTTGCTGATCCCCGCGGCGGCTGCCCGGCGCCTCCGGCAGTCTGAGGCGTAAAGGGACTCGGTGCGGACTTGGGACTGCCCGCTTCTGGCACGACAATTGTTTCCGCAGGAGGCGCTACGGGTTCGGGCGGCGGAGGCGATTGCGGCAGCGGTTGCGCTGGTGAAGGGCTCACGGGCGGAGGAATTGTGGGGAAACCGGTGTCCGGAGACGGAAAACCTATGGAGCCGGTTGGCTGATCTGATGAAGCAGAGCTTGTTGGCGGATTTTCATCTGATGGAGTTTGCATAGCGTATCCCGTACAATTGGTATGTAGGTTAATCATACCATGGCTACGTCTCCAAACAAGCCCAACACATTGCGCATTGCGATCATTTCTAATCCTCGACGCATAAGCATCTGGTTTTTGGGTCTCTTCATTCTTCTGGGCGTTAGCGGCTCCCTCGTCTTTGAGGCAAAATATAAAGGACGAGTATACCCGGGTGTCTCCGTCGGAGGCGTACCGTTTGGCGGGAAAACCCCTGATGAAATCGTCCGTTATTGGCAAAGCAAAAATGAACCATTCCAAAAAGCAGTATTTACTTTGACGTTTGAGGGCCAAATTGCCACGGTTTCAGGTGAAACACTCGGACTTGGCTATGATGCCACGCTCTCCGCCACGCAAGCGTACCTTATCGGCCGGTCGGGCTATGTTTTGTCTGACCTCTATCGCAAGTTCCTTATACCAACGAACCTGTCTGCATACTTTCGCTGGAATACAGACACGTTCGACAGCATTCTTCGGCAACTGGGAGATCAGATTAACCTTCCCGTGCGCGATGCGCTTTTTCAGTTTTCAGGCGGCAGAGTAACGCTCTTTCGCCCATCCAGTAGCGGTCGTGCAGTCAACCTCGCCGAGACCACAAAACGATTCGCGGAGCTTCTCGCGACCGTTCCGCAATCAAGTACATCTAACCTTGCGCTCCCCCTCGTCGTTGACATAATAAACCCATCAATCACGACGGCACAGGTAAATAGTTTCGGCATTAAAGAGCTTATTGGAAAAGGAGTTTCACTTTTTGCCGGCTCGGCAGAGGGCCGCATCCATAATATTGTTCTTGCCGCCTCTCGCCTCAATGGCATCCTGATAAAGCCGGGTGAGACGTTTTCCTTTAATGACGCGGTAGGAGACATCTCGGCCGCGACAGGGTATCAGCCCGCCTACATCATAAAAGACGGGCGCACCGTGCTGGGCGACGGCGGCGGTGTCTGCCAGGTATCTACCACGCTTTTTCGGGCTGCACTCAACGCTGGTCTCCCCATTGTCGAACGCTATGCCCATTCATATCGGGTAAAGTATTACGAGCAAGGGGGGTTCAAACCCGGCCTGGATGCCACCGTATACGCCCCAACCTATGATCTAAAGTTCAAAAATGATACGTCCGCCTATGTCCTTATTCAGACAAAAGTAGACCTCAGCATCCCTTCACTCACATTCGAGCTCTACGGCACAAACGACGGAAGGTCAGCCGAAGTCATCGATTATAAAATATGGGACGTCACTCCTCCGCCGCCAGATCTTTATCAGGATGATCCGACGCTTCCTCCGGGGGTAACGAAGCAAGTTGATTTTGCCGCATGGGGAGCAAAAACTTCGTTTGAATACATAGTTCGCAAAAATGGCCAGATCACGATAGACAAAACATTTTATTCTAACTTTAGGCCGTGGCAGGCGGTATACTTACGAGGCCCGCAATAATATGCCCCCTGCAGCGAAGATGCCCGTCCCGCCCGAGCAATACACTGACGTTTACTTTCTTCGGTCAAAATATATATTGGAGAAAGAGCGACTTAATCCATTTGTTCGCGCTCAAATCTTTATCCGCAAAGGTCCAGGAAAAATTTTTGGTCTTGAGGAAGCGCTTACGCTTATTCGAACATATAGCGACATAGCAAAAAACGGCGGCCGCATATTCTCGCTTTCTGACGGAGACACCTATGCTTCTATGGAAACCGTCCTTCTTCTTGAAGGCCGAAGTTTGGATATTATTACTCTCGAAACGATGCTTCTTGGCGTTATAAGTGCGGCAACGACGAGAACCAATGATCGTCAAGAACCTGATTCCAACGCAATAACGCGCCGGACAGCGGAATTAGTACAACTATTATCCGGAAGACCGCTTTATTATTTTGGCGCGCGGCATTGGCATTGGAGTCAAGATGCTACAATTAGCCGAGCAGCTTTTCAGGGAGGAGCGTCCGGCGCTTCAACTGGGGTTGGAGCACGGACAGTCGGCCAGGCTGGCATCGGTACTATCCCACACTCATTGGAATGTATTTTTGCATGGAAATATGGCACTCCTCAAACAGTATTACAAACGACGCTCGCATTTGATAGGTGGATGAGCCCGGGCATTCCGAGAACTGCATTGGTTGATTTTGCCAATAAAGAAATCGATGATTCCCTCGCATGTGCTTATGCATTGCGACAAAAACTCACAGGCGTACGTATAGACACATGTGGTGAAACTGTCATGCAAGGCGCTCGAAAGTTAGATATGGATGGATCTTGGTTCAACCACGGCGTCTCTGTATCAGGTGTGTATGCAGTAAGAAGGGCGCTTGACGATGCTGGATTTTCTCACATAAACATTATTCTCTCCAGTGGATTTGGCATGAGAGAAAGACTTGAGGCATTTGTGCACGCAGAAGAAAAACTTAACATGAAACTTTTTGACGCTATAGGAGTCGGTGAATTATTTCCTGTCCGGTCAGCAACCATGGATATCGTTGGAGTTGGCGAAACACTTAACCGATTAGAACCAATCGCAAAAGTCGGTCGTTCCTATAAACCAAACACCAGGCTCAAAAAAGTTTTATAATATTCGCACTATCTATGGCGGATCAAAAGAAAATTGTTTTGGTCGGGGGGTGTTTCGACTTTCTCCATTTCGGCCATATCTCCTTTTTGAGGGAAGCAAAAGCGCAGGGAGAGTATCTGGTCGTGGCGCTTGAATCGGATAAAACCGTGCGGAAAATGAAAGGTGATACGCGGCCGATCCATACGCAGGCACAGCGCCGAAAGATGCTTGAATCCCTTACCTGCGTCGATGAGGTTATCTCCCTTCCTCCCATGCACGGTGACCGCGACTATTATGAGTTGGTGAGGAAAATAAAACCTTCCGTTATCGCCATTACTCAGGGAGATCCCCATAAGAAGAAGAAAAAAGAACAGGCAGACGAAGTCGGTGCGACGCTTATAGAGATTCCAAAAATCCACACCCCCAGTACCAGTCAGCTCGCCAAACTCCTCGGGCTTGAGTAAAATAGTGACCGGACAACGCAATGTTTTTTTCGATATATTAATATATGAAAATTTTCGCTATCGAAACTTCCTGTGATGAAACGGCCGTAGCGGTCGTTGAGGAAGGCGTAAAAATTTTAGGCAGTACCGTGGCTTCGAGTGCTGCCATGCATGAGAAATATGGCGGCATTGTTCCGGAAGTCGCCGCTCGCAAACAGATAGAATCAATTCAGGCCGTGCTCAAAGAAGCCCTTACACAGGCACACGCTGACTGGCAGGATATTGACGCTATTGCGGTCACCGTTGGCCCGGGGCTCATCGGCTCACTCCTTGTGGGGGTTGAAACGGCCAAAACCATTGCATTTGTAACCGGTAAGCCGATTATCCCCGTTAATCACGTCATCGCCCACATGTATGCGAATTTTGTAAAAAGTGACGAGCGGGATGCGGTAAGCAATATAAAGCACAAAACGGTCGAATTTCCGGCAATTTCTCTTGTCGTCTCAGGTGGGCACACGGAGCTTTATTTAATGACGTCAATGAAGAAGTTAAAATGGCTCGGAGGTACGCTTGATGATGCAGCGGGAGAGGCGTTTGATAAATCCGCACGACTTTTGGGGTTTGGCGCCGGCGGTGGACCGGCGATACAGAAAGCAGCAACAACGTATACAAAAAACAGCAAACAGCATACAGTAAAATTACCAAGACCAATGATCAGCGACGATTCATTAAATTTTTCGTTCAGCGGTTTAAAGACGGCTATCGTTCGGGAAGCCCAAAAGTTCAAAACTACAAAACAATGGAGCAGGGAAACAATTCATTCATTCGCTTTTGAAATTCAAGAAGCAATTACTGATGTCTTAGTAGCAAAAACCTATTTGGCAACAAGGCAATATCACGCAAAATCCATTCTTCTTTCGGGAGGTGTAGCGGCAAACCGACGACTGCGTGAAAAAATGTCTCTGGCAATGAACCGGTTGAAAGATAAAACCATGCATGTGCCGCCGCCGGCGCTTTGTACTGACAATGCGGTTTACATCGCTAGCTGCGCATTTTTTCGGGGAAAACCGACTGACTGGCACAGCATTGCAGCGACTCCCGACCTCTCCGTCGAAGAACCGTCTTAAGGACGCAAACCTATGGGCAAACTGCGCCGTGCAGCGGCAGTTCTACCCCATTGCCACAGTAATACAATCGGATTTGCCCTGAGACCCTTTGCTTGTTCTTTTTCTAATGCCCATTGCGCACAGTTATATGCATGGGCGCGGCGAATGAGTTGAGTAAAATATTTGTCTTTTTCTCGACCTAGCTGCATCGTTACTGATGACGTGCCATTTTCTGTCGAAAACTCAAATCGTAAAGAGTCGTCAAATTCTACCCGAATGCCTTTTATTGGCTGTTTCTCGGCAATAGCCATATATCCTCCTCTGGGCAGTAAATTAGTCCTAAACCTACTCTCTCTATACTGAAAAGTCAAATGCCAGCAGAGGAAAATCAAAAAAATCTCTTGACGATTATTTCTTCGGGAGATTCTTAAATCGCCTGCGAAGTGCAGCGGTGGTTTCTCTTCCCCGTTCCTGAAGAGCTTCTATGTGCGCGAGCGCTGAATCAATTTTGTCCGTCGCCGAATCGGCAAACTCCTGTTTCTTTTCTTCAATTACGTCTATGACGTGTTCTTTCACTTCCTCTCCCTCGGTAACAAGCTCTTTTCCTTTTTTCTCCAGATCCTCAAGGTGCTCAAGAAACTCATCAAGAAGGTCTTTCCCCTTTTCTTCTAATTGCCTGCCGGTTTTCTTTCCCTCTTTCGTGCCGAGAAAAAATAAAATCATGGCGCCGATGAACCCGCCGATAAAAAACCCTACCCAAAACTTTATGTCTTTATGATTATCCTCACTCATGATCCTCCCCTTTTCGCCGGAGAGATGAAAAAAAAGAGAGCCCTGCTTTTACACCACTCAGAAGTCCTCCAAAATTTGATACCCCCTCGCCTACCGTACCGGTTACTTTGTGCATATCATCGAGCATGGCATTCATCTTTTGAAGAGATGTCCGTACTTCCCGAAGGATATACCATACTTGAATGCCGAGAACGACAGTGAGAACGGTTAAAACTATGGTAGTAACGATGATAAGAAGGGTAATCGGTTCCATGGGCAGATTAAATACTAATTGCTAAGCTCTAGTTTCTGATCAATTATGAATACGTAATAATTAATAGGACTTTCTAATGTAGTATCCCCCAACAACGCACATCTGTCAATCACTGTTTACGGTTGATACCCCACCTCTCTTACCTCTGATGTCGTTTTTCCAAATCTACTCGTCGCACTAATGGTTATTTTGTTTACGCCACTGTCAAGCGCAATGGTGTCAAAGAACCTACCGTCGCCGCGCACCAAGACGCTGACGCCGTTTATGGTAACCGTCGCGTCCGGGTCGGTTTTCCCAATCACATCGATTCTTTTTTGGGAGGCAATCAGTTGATCCTTAGGGGCATCGATAGCAAGCGAGGGGGGCTGGCGAATTTGTCTAAACTGCAGAGCAAAATACAAAAGGAAAGCCACGACAAGTACTCCTACAAGCAGCACAAGGAATTTGCCCGGCGTCAGTTGAAATGGTGAGTGATTGAGCGGCTCAACCATACCTTTAGGGAGTAAGCTCGTTTTCGAAACCTCGCTTGTCTGCCGCCGTAATATGGCCAAAACGACGCGACTGTCCAGTCCCAAAAACTCGGCGTAATTATGGACGAATCCCCTGGTGATGGCAGGCGTAGGTAGCCTGCTGAGATCATCTGCTTCTATGGCAGTTAAAAATTTCACCCGGATTTTTGTTACCGCCTCAACGTGTTCAAGCGTATATCTTTTTTGTATCCGGGTTTCCCGAAGAAGCGAACCGACCGTTTTCATGTGGATGTCCCAAAGATTGTTGGGCTATTCTCACCCCTCTTTTTCGCTTTGTTGGGCAAGAAACTCATCGGGGTTCTTCACAAGGACGTCTCGGGGTTTTGACCCCTCTCCCGGCCCTATGACGCCCGCGGCTTCAAGCTGATCAATTATGCGCGCTGCACGCGCGTAGCCAATAGAAAGACGTCGCTGCAGAAGTGACGCAGAGGCTTTATCAAACTGACATACGAGCCGGAGCGCATCCTCAAATAACTGATCCCTGCCGTCCGTACCCACCTGCACCCCGCGTTTCCAGCCGGTAAGCGGCTGCTTGGTAATTTCCTCCGTATACTCAACGGCAGCATGTTTGCTTTTGAGAAAATCGACGACCCGCCCAACCTCCGCGTCAGAGACAAACGTTCCTTGAATGCGGCTTGGCTTGGACTGATCAGGGGGAACAAACAGCATGTCTCCGCGCCCGAGGAGTTTTTCTGCGCCGGGCATGTCGATAATCACCCGCGAGTCCACCATGGAAGAAACGTTAAAGGCAATCCGGCAGGGAATATTTGCCTTAAGAAGTCCGGTAATAACATCGACGCTTGGCCGTTGCGTTGAAACGACCAAGTGCATCCCGGTTGCCCGCGCCATTTGTGCAAGCCGTACAATGGCATCTTCAACCTCAACCGGCGCATAGGCCATAAGGTCGGCAAGCTCATCGATAAAAATGACGATATACGGCATGGCCTGAAAACCCGAGAGTTCATTAAATCCGTCGATGTTGCGTACTCCAACTTCGGCAAATTGTTTATAACGCGTCTCCATCTCATTTGTCGCCCATCGGAGGGCTGAAAGAATTTTGTCCGGTTCAACAATAACCGGGGTCAAGAGGTGCGGTATCCCGTTATAACCGGTCAGTTCTACTCGTTTCGGATCGACCATAATGACCCGAACTTCCGCGGGCGTCGTTCGGAAAAGAAGGGAACAGATCCAGGAGTTGATAAGAACGGATTTTCCGGAACCGGTGGTACCGGCAACAAGCACATGGGGCATCTTGCCTATGTCGGTAATAATGGGATTTCCGGATACGTCCAATCCCAATGCAACCGCAAGTTTACTTTTTGCCTTACGCATGGCTTCGCTGCCGAGCATCCGCTTAAGCGTAACAAACTCCAATCCTCTGTTGGGAATTTCAATACCGACGAGATTCCTGCCTGGAATAGGCGCTTCAATACGCACCTGTCCGGTCGGAGCAGCTAAAGCAAGCGCCAAGTCGCTTGAAAGCGAAGTGATCTTACTTACTTTTGTCCCAAGGGCAATCTCAATCGCGTATTGGGTAACGGCCGGACCGCTATTGACCTCGGTCACTTTTGCCTCCACGCCAAAACTATCGAGGGTTTTCTCGATGATATCAGCGTTTCTCCTTACGTCGCCCCGGTCTGCTTTCTCTCCCGGGCCATCGGAAAGGAGAGAAGTCGGGGGATATTCCCACATGCCAAGATCAGTTCCTCCTTGCGGAACGGTAATTTTCAGTGCCGACGTATCTCCTCGGGCCGTCTTGACGGGAACCGGCGGCGGGACGACCGGCGCTTTGGCGAGTTTTGTACCTTCTTCGCCGCCTCGTATCGTGAGGGGTATCTGCTTTGGGGAAAATTGTCTGGTTCGCTTTGCAAAAAGATTTTCTACCGCACCACGAACTATATCGCTTAATGTCTGTATGCCTAAGAGCAGAAAATTCACCAATCGGTCAAGAGATGTATTAAAAAGAATGATAAGCCCAGCGACCAGGACGCCAAGGTAAATGACTACGGCGCCTTCACTTGAGAGAGCGCTGCTCGTCGACAACCAAAGCGTTTCTCCAAATGCTCCGGCTTGCGTCAGACCGATAAGGGAAATGAATACAAGGCTAAAACCGAGGGGGACGTTGGGTTTGCCGAGATCTGACTTTACCTTAAAAAATAAAAAACTTAATGACACGAGAAGCGGCGGCAGGAGATAATATGCCCACCCGACCTGAGAAACCAATTGATCCCGAAGTTCATTAAGGAGTATGCCTTCACCAAAAAAAGAGAGCGTTATAACCCCCGCAATGAGCCAAAGCCATATCGCTCCCACCGTGTAGACGGTCTGCTTCTTAAGCTTCAGGTGAAAGGGACTGCGTTTGCGATATTTCCTCTTTTTACCCCACTTCATAGGTAACACCTAGTATAGAGGGATATCTGGCCGTTGACAATATGTACACTTTTCTGTACACTATCTTTGTATGACCTACGTTTTTCCGGTAACGCAAGTCCGAAAAAATCTTTTGAGCCTTATCGACAGCATTGATGAGGAATATAAACGCGTGGATATTACAAAGAAGGGCAAAGTGAAGGCCTCGCTTGTCTCGCCTGACTACCTTGACGAACTGGAGGAAACGATCTATACGCTCACTCACTCTATGAAAGACGTTCGGGCGGCACAGCGCAATATAGCGAAGGGTAAATATATTACCCTCAAACAAATCAAAAAACGATTCAAGTCATATGCCCGCTAAAGCGTTCGTCGTCGATAAAAACGCCGACAAGCGCTTCCTTAAGCTTCCCATCCACGTTCAACGCAGAGTTATCCGTGCCTATGATATCATCAAACAAAATCCGATTGCAGGAGAAAAACTGCACGGGGAACTATCTGGATTTTATAAGTATCGTGTTGGTGACTACCGCATTGTTTATGTATTTAATGCCAAAAAGAGCCGCATAGAGGTTATCACGATCGAACACCGGCAGGGAGTGTATAAATAATTAGACTTCCACAATCACCGGCACGATGAGCGGGCTTCTGCCGGTTTCTTCTTTGAGAAACCGGGCAAGATTTTCTTCGATCCTTTTCCTTACAAACGGCCAGTCGAGAATGCGGCCCTGCCTGCCGGCAGGCAGGCTTTTCTTAACCCGAAGCGACTGGATGATCACCTGCTGTGCCTTTTTGACCAATGGTCCCGACTCTTTCATGAAAATAAATCCCCGGGAAATAATATCAGGCGTATTCGTGATTCTGCCCGATGATTCTTCGATAGGCAAAACAACTACGACAATACCTTCCTTGGCAATCGTTTGCCGGTCACGGAGCACAGCGGTCCCGACGTCACCGATGCCCAACCCGTCGACCATCACGTTTTCGAGATCAAGATGATCAACAATTCGCGGGGCTTCGCCGGGGCGGAATTCCAAAATTTCTCCATCCTCCGGGATAAGCACGTCGCGCTTGTCAAAACCCAAATCCATAGCAAGCCGCCGGTATTGCATGAGATGTTTGTAGGTGCCTCCGATCGGCATCACGAACTTTGGCCCGACAGCGGAAAGGAGAAGCATGAGGTCAACTTGGCTTCCGTGGCCGGACACATGCAAGTCTTCCATAATATCCGAATACGAAACCCGCGCGCCTTTATGGTAAATTTGATCGATAAGGGCATTGACGTCTTTCTCGTGCCCCGGAATGGGGTCTGCCGAAAAAATGACCGTATCACCTTCTGCCAAGTGCACAAATCTATGCTCATCGTTGGCGATACGGGCAAGGGCTGAGTCCACTTGTCCCTGACTGCCGGCGACAACGAGAAATTGTTTGACTGCAGGCAGTCTCTTGAGGTCGCGGTCGCGGATGAGTGCTTCGCGGGGGAATCGCATATACCCCAAGCGCACGGAAGCTTCAACGTTTTGATCAATGCTTCGGCCAAGAAACGCAATCTGGCGTTTGTGTTTGAGCGCAAGCTCGATAGCAAGCTGTATGCGAGAAATATTACTCGATTGCGTCGTAAAAAGTACCTTCCCGCCAGACAAACTAAGTTCGCGATCAAGCGTCTGACTTATGGTTCTCTCTGACGGCGTCTGACCGGGCCGCTCACTTCCAAGACTGTCGGTAAGAAGACAAAGTACGCCCTTTTTCCCCGCAGCATTGATCTTATCTAGCTCTGAAACTTTGCCGTCAAGGGGTGTCATGTCAAACTTAAAATCACTTCCATGGTAAAACACGCCAACGGGCGTCTCTATAACAAGATTACTCGCGTCCGGTACGGAATGCGTCATGCGAACAAAGGATACGCGGAACGGTCCCAGAGACAGAACGGTATCAAACGGAACTGCTTTCACTGCCGTCTGAATCCGCGCCTCCTTAAGCTTGATATTGGCAAATGCCGCGGTTAACGTCGTCCCAAACATGGAGACATTCCCTAAAAAAGGATAAATGTATGGTGTAGCTCCAATATGGTCATCATGTCCGTGCGTAAATACCAACCCCCGGATAAATTGTTTTTTGTTGGTAAGGTACCGGATATCAGGAATGACTAAGTCAACGCCGTACATCTCGGGGTCGGGGAATCCGATGCCGCAGTCAACGAGGAGTATGTCGCGGATCACCCCGCTTCTGCGGTATTCATACACAAACATGTTTTTAGTGACGTTTCCCGTTCCTCCCAGGGGAATAATGCGCAGGCAGTCTTTCCCTGCCTGCGCAGGCAGGCCTGACCAGGAAACTCCTTCAAATACCCGATGTTTTCGTTGAGGAATAAACCGTTTTTTCACAAATTTAGTAGACTTCAATAAAATCTTTTATATTTTCGTTCGTTATATGGAAGCTTTTTCCCTTTCCTTCTACAATCATACGAGCAACTTTCCTACAAAGGCTGTTAAGGGTCCGCTCCAGACTCCGTATACCCGAATCATACCCCAAGGGACGGACGAGCTTTGGCCATACCGCCTCATCAATTGTGAGATTCTCAGGGGTAAGTCCCGATTCCCTCAGAAGCGTTGGTAATACATAGTCCCTGCCGATTTTAATCTTTTCTTCATCACTATAGGAGGGCATTTGAATGGGCTCTAAACGGTCAAGGACGGCGGTTGCGATATTGGTCGTATTGTTGGCGGTTGCGATAAAAAGAACCTCGGAAAGATCAAACGGAAAGTCCAGATAGTGATCGGTGAATGCCTGGTTTTGCTCCGGATCAAGGAGTTCGACAAGAACTCCCATAATGTCTCCCCGCGCATGCTCGGCAACGCGGTCAATTTCGTCAAGGAGCATGACCGGGTTTTTGCTGCCCGCATAGCGGAGCGCTTTCAAGACCAAGCCAATTTCCGCATCCGGCCGCACCCGTGATTGACCGCGAAGATCAAGCGCATCGCTCATGCCGCCGAAAGGGATCCGCACAAAGCGCCTGCCCATGGCCTGCGCAATCGACATGGCAAGCGTGGTTTTGCCTGTACCGACGAGCCCTACAAGGCAAAGGATGGGGGCACGGCGCGCAAGAATTGCATGAGAAAGTTTTTCT
>CAYTZO010000001.1:2038-48003 GCA_964442525.1 uncultured Gammaproteobacteria bacterium | reverse complement strand
TACAAGGCAAAGGATGGGGGCACGGCGCGCAAGAATTGCATGAGAAAGTTTTTCTTTTTGTTCTTCCGCGGGCTTTTCTATATTGAGCTTAAGGACGGCAAGATATTCCAAAATTCTCTCCTTCACAGGTTCGAGGCCATAGTGATTTTTATCAAGGATTGTCCGGGTTTTTGCTAAATCTAAAATATCTTTGGTCCGCTCGTTCCACGGCAAACTGACGACCCAATCAATGTACGTCATCATTTGCTCGACGTGAACCCTGGCCGCAATATCATTTTCCAGCCGCTCAATTTCTTCGACATTTCCGAGTATTTTCGTTTCGAGATTCTTGGGGATGCGTGCTTCAGCAATCTTTTTCCGCAAACCAGTTAATTCATCGGAGAATTTAGACATACACTCATCATAATCGATGGAGAAAAATTATCCAATTAGAACCTTCTTCGTCCGCGATCAAATGGGCGCCTGTCGCGTCCGCCGCTGCGGTGACCACCGCCGAATCCGCGGTGCTCTGAGGGGCCACGCTGGACAGCTTTCTCTGCATCTTCACCAAAAAGCATAGAGAGATTAATTCTTCTCTGCTCGTCTATTTCGATAACCCGGACTTTTACTTTTTGACCGATAGAGACGACATCGTTGGGGTCGTTGACAAATCCGGTTGCCATCTGTGATACGTGCACCATGCCCTCTTTGCCCGGAAGAATTTCCACAAATGCTCCAAACGGCAAAATTCGTTTGACCTCGCCTTCAAACTCTTCTCCGGATTTTACTTCGTGCGTAATACCCTTCACCCACGTCACTGCCCGTTCAACCGCCTCTTCCTTCGTACCTGAGATAAAGACTGATCCATCGTCTTTGACATCGACAACTGCTCCTGTGACCGCAATAATTTGTCTGATGGTTTTACCGCCCGGACCGATGACTTCACCAATCCGGTCAACGGGAATCTTAACGACCTGCACTTTGGGCGCGTACTGAGAAAGTTTCGTGCGAGGAGAGCCGATCACTTTGAGCATGGTCGCAAGTATCGTCAGTCGTGCCTTTTTGGCAGCGGCAAGGGTATCTTTTATGACGCTGTCACCTATACCATGAACCTTCATGTCCAGTTGTATCGCGGTAATGCCGTTTTTGGTGCCCGCGACCTTAAAGTCCATGTCGCCGCCAAAATCTTCTACCCCCATGATATCGGTAAGAAGCACATATTTGCCTTTACCTGCCTGTGCAGACAGGTCGCTCATGAGTCCGATTGAGATACCGGCGACCGGCTCTTTAATCGGAACTCCCGCGTCCATAAGTGCCATGGTCGAACCGCAGGTTGACGCCATAGACGTGCTGCCGTTACTCGAGAAAACTTCGGAAACGAGTCGGATGGTGTACGGAAACTCCTCTTCTGATGGAATAACGGAGAGAAGTGCTCGTTCGGCAAGCGCTCCATGCCCGATTTCTCTGCGCGATGGCGTACCGATCCGACCAGTCTCGCCGACAGAATACGGCGGCATGCTGTAATGATGAATATACCGCTTGGATTCCTCGCCCATCGGGCTTTCAATAAGTTGTTCAAGTGCTGGAGTTCCAAGAGTTGCGACGGTCAGAACCTGAGTCTGTCCGCGTTGGAACATGGCGCTGCCGTGTGTACGCGGAAGAAGTCCAACAGCCAGAGCGATAGGCCGAATCTCATCAAGCTTTCTTCCGTCCACGCGTTTACCATTTTTGAGGACATCCTCACGAAGCTTACTTTTAAATATACTATCGAGCACTTCCAAAACTTCTTTGACCGTCCACTTCGTCTCGGATTTGGCGGCCGCTTGGGCATCCACAATGGCCTGAGCCAGCGTAAACACTTCTTCACTGCCGGTTTCCTTCGCAGCGTGCTTCGTAAATACATCTTCCATCTGTTTCTTGTACTCTTTCAGAATAAGCGTGCGCAGTTCTGTTGGTTCTTTTGCTTCGGGGACGGTTGCTTTGGGTTTCCCGACCTCGCTCACCAGTTCGTCAATCAAATCAATAATCTTTTTATTTTCTGTTTTTGCGGTTTTAATTGCCTCAAAGACCTGATCTTCACCCGTCTCACAAAATCCGCCTTCGAGCATCACTACGCGGTCCTTGGTTGACGACACGACGACATCAAATTCCGAAAGGGCCTGTTCCGCCGCAGTCGGGTTAACAATAAGCTGTCCTTTTCCGTCGCCGTTTTCTTTAATAAACCCGGCTCTGACTGCGGCAACCGGCCCATCCCACGGGATATGAGAAATGGCGATTGCCGCCGAAGAAGCGACAAGCCCCAAAACATCCGGATCATTTTCTCCATCGACGGAAAGCGTCGTAATAACGACCTGAACATCGTGTTTATACCCTTTTGGGAAAAGCGGGCGGATAGAACGATCGACCAGCCGACCGGCAAGGATGGCGTCATCGCTGGGCCGGCCCTCTCGCTTGACCCATCGCGACCCCTTAATTCTGCCTCCCGCATAGAGCCGTTCGACGTATTCGACGGACAAGGGGAAATAATCTAATGTTGTTTCATGGCTTGCAGCAGTCACCGTTGCCAACACCATGGTATCGCCGTATTGGGCCACAACCGCGCTGCTTGCTTGTTGGGCAAACCGGCCGACTTCAAGGGAAAGCGTGCGGCCGCTTATTTCAATGGATTTTTTTATAATTTTCATATATGTTCTGTTCCTTAGAGGCTTAAGTGCTGTAAGCTTCGAGGAAACGAGCTTTTTTACTTTGATAGTCCTAATTTTTGCGAAATGCTTTTGTAACGCTTTTGATCTTTTCCTTCGAGATAATGAAGAAGCCGCCTGCGTTTGCTCACCAGTCCCAAAAGACCCCTGCGGGAATGATTATCAGAAGGATTTACTTTAAGGTGAGCCACCAATTTTTCAATTCTTTTGGTGAGAAGCGCCACCTGCACCTCAGGGCTCCCCGTATCTCCTGCCTTCACCTGAAATTGTTTAATGACATCGAATTTCTCTTCGCTGGGAGGAGGAACCACCACGGTTTTCTGTTTAGCTGGTTTTTTTACCTCAGCTCGCTTCGCCGGTTTCGCTTTGGCGACGCTTTTCGAGGTTTTCTGCGAGGATGTTTTCGCTGGCATACCAGGGAGTGAAATTCCGACTTTGCCTTTTACGCTTTTCGAAACTTCAATATCCTTTCATCAGTATAAATGCGTGTATATACGTGGTCGAGCTGACGGGCAAAATGACAAGCGTGTCAAAGACCACCTGGATACTCTAGTAAAAAAGGAGCTCGTATAATTGCTCCAAACACGACTATTATACACCAAACCAATTCCGTTTACAAGGACCCCTAACTTACCGGCAAGAAGGTCTGCTACACTGGAGCTATGCATTGTCCCGATTGTGGAAGTGTACTCATCACCCTGAGCCTTGGTATGGAACCGCCGGTTACGCTCGACGTATGCAGTTGGTGCGGCGGCGTCTGGACCGATCAGGGGGAAACAAATTTTTTCCAGGCACCTGACCTGTCCCAGGTAAGCCTCCCCCGTTTCCCTCGCCGCGTCCCCCAACCAAAGGAGCGGTATTGCCCCAAAGACCACTCGCGTCTTGCCCGAATAAAGGGTGAGAGCATCCCCGAAGACGTAGCCGTCTTTCATTGTTCTTCCTGCGGAGGCAATTGGTTCCCGGCCGGAGAGCTCAAACGCTTTAAACGTGCCCAGCGGATTAAGCTCTCATTTTTCAAAACCTGGCACATCCCGGTTGCTTCTCCCGCGGCAATACTCTTGCCGGTTGTTCTTCTTCTTATCATTACCGGAAGTATTTTTGTTACCGTCACAAGCATCCAAAACCAACTGCAAACCGAGTCTCAGGCGAAAGCCCTTATGGGGAAACCCGTCGTACGGAATATTTCACCGACAGAGGTATTTATAAGTTTTACTACGCAAAGATCTATTTCCACGTCGCTTACCTACTGGACTACAGAGGTAAATAAAAAAACAGCGGTCGTCAACTTACAACCCCAAATCATCCACACTATCCGGCTCAGTGGCCTCTCTCCAGATACCAATTATTTTTATCAAATTACGGCGGAATCAATGAGCAGCGAAGTTTTTGGTTTCAAAACACTGAAGTAAACTTTATGCCTCTTCCAGTTCTCTCTTCGTCGCGTTCGCTTGATACAAAATAGAAGAAAGTGTACCCATGGCAATTTCTTTATGATTTGGAACAATAGCTGTTCGTAACTTTCCTTTGCGAACTCCTCTCAGTTTTATATGACTTCCTTTTTGAGAGACAATCGTAAATCCTAAACGCTTGAGCCTTGCTACTACCTCTCGGGCAGAATAGAGCTTAGGCATAGCGAATGTTGGGGTAAACCTCTCTGAGGCGGAGATCAGAAACGGAAGTCACATTCTTCGCTGGAATCTTTTCGTCTTCAAAATACAATTCGAGCGCCTCTTTTAGGTTCTTGAGCGCTGCCCTTGCCGTTTCCCCCTGGCTTGCAACCTCTACTTCTACGGCTCTTGCCACATACCATTTTCCCTCTTTCCACACAAGGGCATGAAACCCAAAATTGTCAACCGATTTTGTCGTGGTTTTCATACATTTAAATTATAGCACAATGCTTAGTGGTGTAATGTTAGTGATTCTATTACTCGATTATGTTGAAAATCAGTACCAAAGATAATTTTTACCTTCTGATCGTCAGCGCGTTTGGCTAAAACGTCAAGTGTTTTCATAGTGGTTACATATGGTTCGGGATTTGATTGCGCATACGGGTGCTGCATGACAAAATCTTCTATCTGACTTTTCAGCTGTTTTATTAAATCCGCGACCTTCATATCTACCTCTAAGCCTTTATCTTCGGCGTAAGGCAATGTTATTTCCCGTGATTGAGAAGCATCTAAAGTTACGATATAAGGAAATTCATCAAATCCTCGGCCACTGTGACCCAAGTCGTACAATAATCCATCTAGAGGAATGCCGCCAGGAGGAATTTCCTTGTAGAAACTCTCTCTCTGGCTTCCTGAAGAATCTCGATCATAGAGGAGCCGAACGAATCGAGCCAATGGCTCTTTTGATGCTCTCCAATTAACTTCAACTCTCGCTGGCATAGTAGTTAAATCAGGTTTGAGCTTTTGAAGATCTTCGGTTTGAGCCAGTCGGCCGGAGCTTGTCCTGCGCTTGTTTGCGTGGACTGCTGCGGAAGCGGAGCGGGTGTTTTTGCCGCTTTTGGAGCCGGCCGGGATCCCGCATCCCGCGCTACCTCCAGAGCTGGAACTTCTTCGTGATCAACGGTTTTCGTAAACCGTTTTGCTCCGGCTCTGGCGCAAACGGCCGCGACCTCAAACGCCGCTGGGCTGACGCTGGAACTGGTGAAATTATCGGTCGCGCCATAAAGCGCATTGAAGAGGTTCGTTGCGATATCCGTCGTAAGCGCCACGCCAAGATAGGAAAGAAATTGTGCGGTAAGCTCTGCCGTCGAGGAAGCTTGCGGGTCAACGATGTTCTGTTGCCCGTACTGCGTATTATTTGGGTGGTGATCAATGTTTACCACCGGCCGACTACCAAAGAGTTCCTTATTGCTTTCATAAAGGGCGCCAAGACCTCCGAGTTGGATCGTATCAACGGCAATGATGAAATCGCTATTGCCGCCCCCATAGGAATAGTGCACTTTGTCCGGGGAAAATGGCTCAAAACCCGGTCGGGGTTCGATGACGAGATTAAATTTATTGCCCTCAATGTTGTAGCTGACTTTTTCGATAGAGCCGTCGATATAATCAAGAGAAATAATAAAGTTCTTCTTTGCAAGGTCATCCACAATCTTGTTCACGCCGACAAAGCTCGACAGGTCAACGGTCATCTGGTCCGGACAGGCTACTACAACCCTTTTACCAAGCCCAATAAGACCGAGGCTTATTGCAAGCGAGCTCCCGACGCTGTCAAACGTCGGCCGCCCATGCGTCACAACAAGCACTTCCGTGCTTTTATCAAGAAGCTCCTTAATCTTGGTAAACTCAGCAGTAAAATCCATATATCCTATAATTATACATTGGTCACGGCGATTATAGCATCAGAAACGCTAAAGTCAACTTTTCGGTCAAAAAGAATACCGCATTCTGTCCCAGCTTCTACCTTATTTACCTCTTCTTTGCCCCGGCGCATAGACTTAATCTTGGCTCTGGCAATTTCCGTTTCTCCCCGCATGATTTTTGCCGTGTCTCCCCGAGCAAGCCTTCCTGAAAGGATTTTGGTTCCGGCAATGCGGGTATGTTCGTAGGGAAACTCAGCGATAATCTGCCCCTTCCCCAGCTCCCGTTCGGGTGAAAGCACTTCTTCAAGCCCGCTCACGACATCACCAATTTCTTTGAGAAGTTCATAAATTATGGTGTATACCCGAAATACCACTTTTTCCGTTCGTGCGAGCATTTCTATCGAAGAGCTTGCCTTAACGTTAAAGCCAATAATAAGCGCTTGAGAAGCTTTTGCGTCTAAAATGTCCGCCTCGGTGATGTCGCCAAGCCCCTTTTGCACAACAATAACCTGATCCTTCGGAAGCGCCTCCATAATAGCCTCAAGGGAACCCGCCGTGTCTGCCTTGAGAATTATCTTCAATTTCTTCTTTTCCGCCTCTTCCATACTGGAGAGAAAATCAGCGACCATATCTTTTTGTTCTTTTACTTGTTCCGGAGCTATTTTTTGTACCTGAACAGGGACGCTACCAAGAATTGCCCCAACCTCCGGAAGCTTGGAAAATCCCAGAACCTCCGCAGGCGTTCCTGGAGTTACGGCGGTAAGCCGGGAACCCGTGTCACTTATCATTGCCCGAACCTTACAGACCTGAATCGTCCCTTCATAAAGAGTTGAACCAATAGAGAGCATTCCTTTTTTTACCAATACCGTTGCCACCATTCCGCGGCCTTTATCTACTTTCGTCTCGATAACGCCGACTTCGAGGTTTCCCCTAAGCTCACTGGGAAGTCCCTTCATATCCCCAACCAAAAGAATAAGATCCAGTAGTTCTGGTATGCCCTTTCCTTGCTTTGCGCTCACGAGTGCCGCCGGTACATCGCCGCCAAACCCTTCTAGTTGCACCCCTGCTTTGGCAAGATCCTGCTTCACCTTGCTAATGTTTGCACTGGGAAGGTCAATTTTATTTACGGCAACAATCATGGGAATGCCCGCGGCGTTAATTTGACCAATCGATTCAATCGTCTGGGGCTGTACGCTATCGTCCGCAGAAACAACGAGGATGGCAATATCCGCTATCCCGGCGCCGCGGGACCGCATTTTGGCAAATGCCTCGTGACCGGGCGTATCGATAAAGGTAATCAGGCGATTTTTGAAGGTAATTTGATAAGCACCAATGTGCTGGGTAATGCCCCCGTGTTCGCCTCCTGCAACATTGGTTTTTCGTATGGCATCAAGGAGTGTAGTTTTGCCGTGATCCACGTGACCCAGTACCGCAACTACAGGCGGTTTACCTGCCGAAGCCTTGGCGTAGGCGGGCCGGGGAGAAGAAACTGTCTGTCCTTTTGCGTGTTTGGTCATATTGTTTGGTAGTGAGAAAGCGCAGTCTCATACTTAACCTTTTGGTTTTTCTTGAGACGTTGCTGGGACTGATTTTTCTTTCTTCATTGGTTCCGGTTGAATCGCTGAGGAAGGAATTGGTTGCGCGATGGCCTGCGTCTCTGAAACTGCTTTTTCTTCTTTCTTCTCGCTTGTTCCCTTCTCTTCAGGTTTGGCTTGTGCCCCACCTTTACCGCGGATATCTATCTTCCAGCCCGTAAGCTTAGCTGCTAAACGCACGTTCTGTCCGTCACGGCCGATTGCTAAAGACAATTGATCTTCAGGAGCAAGCACTTCTGCCGATTTTTTCTTTTCGTTAAGGATGACTTCTAAATCTTTCGCAGGAGCGAGCGCCGCGACAATAAGCTGCTTGGCATCATCGCTCCACTGAATAATATCGACCTTTTCGTTCCCTCCGAGCTCGCTAATAACCGCCTGAACACGGACACCCTTTTGCCCGACACAGGAGCCGACCGGATCCACACCGGGTTGATTTGAAAACACCGCTACTTTCGTCCGACCTCCTGCCTCGCGCGCAATCTCCCGAAGCTCCACCGCACCCTGCGCGACCTCCGGCACCTCACGCTTAAATAACCCTTCTATAAGCCCTCTGTGGCTGCGGGAAACGATGATCTCACTCCCCCGCATGGACTCATGAATTCCCTCAATATAAAACGTCAGACGTTGGTTGAGGTGATACCGTTCTGCTGGATTCTGTTCCGGGGGTGGCATGACAGCCTGTGCCCGGCCGATCTCGACAATGACGGTCGGTCCGTCAAAACGAAGCACCATGCCGTTCGTGATCGTCCCAACTTTTGCCTGATAATCAACTAAAACTGCCTGTTTTTCCGCTTCGCGGATACGCTGGAGGATCACTTGTTTGGCGGTTTGGGCGGCAATGCGGCCAAAGCCGGGAGGAGTAATATCTTTGCCGTCTTTAAAAATTTTCGCCTCACCGCTATCGGGATTGAGCTCAACCGTAAGAGTTTCCAGTTCCGCAGCACCGTAATCCTTGCGATAGGCGGCCAGAATCGCGGCTTTAATCGTTTCGAGAACCACGGTAGGATCAATGCCGCGCTCGGTGGCTACCTGGTTGAGTGCTAATGCAAATTCGCTTCGAACTACTGCAGGCATGTTTTTGCGTATCGCTTATCACACTTCGCTTATCGCTTCTTAATAAAAAAGGCGGGCATATCCCACCTTTTCCTCGTATAACAAACCTTATTATATATTAGACATCAAGCTCTTGCAACAATTCCTTCTGTCTTTTACTTAAGTGTGTAGGAATTCGAAGCTGAATCCGCACATATTCGTCTCCACGGCCGGTGCCGCGCACATGAGGCGCGCCTTTACCGCGAAGACGAATAAGGGTTCCCGGCTGAGTTCCGGGCTGGACACGAAGTTTTACTTCTCCATCAATTGTGGGAACTTCAATCGTACCGCCGAGAGCGGCCAAAGAAAACGGAATTTCGTGTTCGATGACGAGGTCATCGCCTTGCCGCTGAAAGTGCCGGTCCGGACGAACTTCGATAACAATATCGAAGTCGTCAAAGCGAATTCTTGATCCTGTATCAACACCTGCGGGGATCTTAATGGTTTTTCGTACCGATCCCTCGCCGGCTTGACCCCGAGGAAGATGCACTTCCTTCGTCGCTCCTCTCATCGCTTCCATGAAATCGACCGTTATCTGATACGTCTCATGTCGGGTTCGACCGCCTGCCCTCCCAAACCCGCCGCCGAAAAACTGCTCAAAAATATCAAACGGGTCAAACCCTTCCGCACCGAAGGGAAATCCTCCGCCATCTCCTGACGTGTAATAGGTATAGGTGAATGGCCCTTGCCGGTAAGCTCCTCCGCCAAACGGACCTTGGCCGGGTGCTCCGCCCATACCCGGTTGGAAAGCGCTGTGACCAAACTGGTCATAGGTCGAACGCTTGTTTGAGTCGGAAAGCACGGCATACGCTTCGTTAATTTCTTTAAACTTCTCGTTCGCCTGGGGAGATTTATTGCGGTCCGGATGCCACTCAAGTGCGAGCTTTCGATAAGCCTTCTTGATCTCATCAAGTGATGCAGATTTTGAAACCCCTAAAATCTCGTAATAATCTCTTTTTGCCGCCATACGCTATTTACTATACTACGAAAAGGGCGCGGGGAGGCATGTCGTTTCGAAGCACCGTCACGGCCTTGGCTACACCAACACTATCGAGGAGTAGCGATATGGACCTTGACGGTGCGAGAACTACGACTGCCGACCTCGGCGCCTTGCTGTTAACTAACTACTTTCCCTTCTTCCACTTTCTCTTCGCTCTTCGGCTTTTCCTCTGGTTGAGCTTGTTCACCGGGTTGTCCTTGAGGTTGCTGACCCTGATACATGCTCGCGCCGATTTTTTGGACAGCGTCAGAGAGTTCGCTTGTCGCTTTTTCAAGATCTTCTTTGCTTCCTGTGGCAAGGATGTCCTTAAGCGCTTTCACTTTTTCTTCAACCGCGCTCTTATCCTCAGCTTTGACCTTATCGCCGGCGCCTGCCTGCGCAGACAGGTCTTTGAGTGTTTTTTCTGCGACGTAGACCATGTTGTCGGCTTTGTTCCTCGCTTCAATCTGCTCTTTTTTACCCGTATCCTCTGCCGCGTGGGCTTGCGCTTCGGCCTTCATCTTTTCGACCTCGTCTTTGGAAAGCCCGGTTGAGCCGGTGATTTTAATAGTGTTGACTTTCCCGGTCGCTTTATCTTTGGCCGTGACGTTAAGGATGCCGCTTGCGTCAATATCAAACGTCACCTCTATCTGCGGCACGCCCCGCGGCGCGGGAGGAATCCCGGAGAGAACGAACCGGCCAAGGGATTTGTTGTCTGATGCCATAGGCCGCTCGCCCTGGAGGACGTTAATCTCGACCGACGTCTGATTATCTGCCGCCGTCGAGTAGATTTCGGTTTTACTCGTCGGTACCGTGGTGTTTCTGGTTATCATGGGCGTCGAGACGCCGCCGAGCGTTTCAACGGAAAGCGTAAGCGGTGTCACATCCAAAAGCACCACGTCTTTGACGTCACCACTTAAGACTCCTGCCTGCACTGCAGCGCCGACTGCCACAACTTCATCGGGGTTTACTGACCTATTTGGGTCTTTTCCGAAGAAGTTTTTGACGACTTCGATGACTTTTGGCATCCTGGTCATGCCGCCGACGAGAACGACTTCATCGATGTCTTTTGTTGTTTTCTTCGCATCAGCAAGACACTTTTTGACCGGATCGATCGATTTCGTAATAAGATCTCCGACGAGAGATTCAAGTTTTGCGCGGGTGAGTTTGGTCACCAGATGAAGTGGACCCTCTTTGCCCTGAGTGATAAACGGAAGGTTAACTTCCGCCTCCATCGAGCTAGATAGCTCAATCTTGGCTTTTTCTGCCGCATCACGCAGGCGTTGAAGGGCCTGCGGATCTTTTCGGAGATCGACCCCGTGTTCTTTCTTAAACTCATCGGCCAGGGAATCAAGAATGACTTTGTCAAAGTCGTCACCCCCCAGATGGGTATCGCCATTAGTAGCTTTTACCTCATATACCCCTTCGCCAAGCTCAAGGACAGAAATATCAAACGTTCCTCCGCCGAGATCATAGACGGCAATGGTGTGAGCATTTTTCTTATCAAGACCATAGGCAAGGGCAGCGGCGGTCGGTTCATTGAGGATACGCATAACCTCAAGCCCCGCGATTTCGCCGGCCTGCTTGGTTGCCTGGCGCTGGCTGTCATCGAAGTACGCCGGCACCGTAATAACCGCCTGTTTAACCGGCTCACCCAGGTAGTGCTCAGCATCAGCTTTGATTTTAGATAGGATTTTTGCCGAAATTTCTTGTGGAGTAAATTGTCGTCCCTCAACCTCCACAACCGCCATATCGTTTTTGCCGCTTTTAATCATATAGGGCAGCCAACGCAAATCAAACTGGACGCTCTTGTCGCTAAACTTTCTTCCCATAAGCCGCTTAATCGAGAAAATGGTAGACTTTGGATTAAGCACCATCTGGCGCTTCGCTACATCACCGACGATATTTTTGATCGGATCAACAACCGAGGGAATTACATTCCTTCCTTCTGCAGAATGAATAACCTTCGGCGCTCCGCCTTCCATGACCGCAACGCAGCTGTTTGTCGTCCCAAGATCGATACCAATTATCTTCGCCATAAAGTCCTCCTTTTATAAAATCAAATTAAGCATTTATCACTGAGCGTTTGGCATTGCTTTCCCAACCTTCACTTGCGCGACCCGCAAAATTTTATCGTGCAGACGATATCCGGGCAACGATTCTTCAATCACCTTATTCTCTTCTCCCGAAACGACCTCGATGCACTCCATCTCGTGCGGATTAAACTGACGGCCGATGGTTTCAATCTGTGTGACTCCGAACTCGGAAAGAATTGCCCAAAGTTCTTTGAGTCCCAACGCCAGCCCTTGATCTTTTATGTGATTACTCGCAGCCGTAAGTGTATCAACAACAGGCAGGAGCCGCCGCAAAAAGACCTCAATCGCAAATCTTCGCGTCTCCTCTTTTTCTGCTGTCGTCCGCTTCTCTAAATTCTGATAATCCGCAAGAGCCCGTAAATATTTATTTTTCCACTCTTCAATGTGTTTTTTTACCTCATCGCTCTGTTTTGTTTGATCATCTTGTTTCTTCATTTGTTTTGTGCATTTATTAAACACTGGCCTCTAAACTCTCCTCCTACCAACTGCTCGCAAGTTCCCTGATGAGATTCCCCATATACCGGACTACCGGAATAATCGTTTGATAATGAAGACGAGACGGGCCCACGACACCGATCGCCCCTGATACATGAGGAGTAGAAAACTTGTTATAGATAAATCCGCATTGGGAAAGGAATCCGCGACTTGTCAAGTCTTCTCCGACGATGATACTAAACGAATCCTCGTGTTGCCCCAGGACGTTCCACCAAAAATCAAACCGATCAAGTGTTTCCAAAAGATTTCTCGTAAGCTCATAATCATAAAACTCCGGCATCTCCAAAATATTTGCCGCGCCCGCATAATAGAGATCTCCTTCATTCGTCGCAGTCAGGGCCAACGTTTTGGTTTTTTCCGCGAGCGTTTTGGTCGCTTCCCGCAGAAGCTTATCTACTTCTTGCCGGTAGTCCCAGATTTTTTCCTTGACCGCAACCTCTTCTGCCACAGAGAGATCCTTGGGCTTCATGAGGTTGGTCACATAGTATTTAAGCGCGACAGGCGTTGGTGAGCGGCCTGCGGATGTGTGAACTTGCTTAAGAAGACCAAGGTTCGTCAATCGCACCATTTCGTTGCGTATCGTGGCGGGCGAAACATCAAGACCATATTTTTTCTCGAGTGTTTCGCTCCCAACCGGCTCAGCGGTATTGATGTACTCCTCGATAATTGCCCTGAGGATGGTAATTTGGCGTTGTGTTAAGCTCTGTGTAGGATCCATATAGCTCTTTTAGCACTAATATATATCGAGTGCTAATTCTTGTCAAGGGCTATTTTTGTTTACAAAAATTCACCGCTCTTGCCAAACCAATCCCTTCTCTCTCATAATAGAGGAAGCATGAAAAGAATTGTCTTTATTATTGTTGGACTTCTTATTCTTCTTGCAATCCCCCTCACTGTGTACGTCGTATCCCAACGGCAGGAAATCCGCCAGAGAGCAGCCCCGGCAACCACCCTGGCGCTCCTCCCGGCATCGGGAACGGTCAATGCCGGCGATACGTTCGCGCTGGAAGTTAAAATTGACACTGCCGGTAACCAGGTAGTCGCGGCAGAAATTCGGCTTGCTTTTGACCCGAATTTCTTACAAGCGCAGAGCATTACCAATGGCGCGCTCTTCCCAAATATTCTCTCTTCAGGCGTGGTAGACAGCGGCACGGCGTCGATTTCCGTTGGTGCAACCAACTCGACGCAACCGGTAACCGGCACCGGTACTGCGGCGGTTGTTCGGTTTAAGGCGCTTGCGCCAACGAGCACACCCACATCCGTCCGCTTTGCGTCAACCACGTTTGTCGGAGGACTGGGAGAGTCAAATACCAATGTCCTCGTGGGAACTTCTCCTGCCCAAGTTACCATTACGGGCACATCGGGTGCGTCAGAATCAGGTACACTGTCTTCAACAGAATCGGCAAGTCTTGCAAGTCTTTCTCAGAAGGAAAGCAGTAAAAGCGCCCAGGCCTCTTCTTCCGCTGTCATCATTACCTCCCCTTCGACCACGAGCGCTGTTACAACCAGCCAGCCAACCATACAGGGCAAAGCACCGCCGGGCTCTACTGTAACGATTGTGATTCGCTCATCCAATACGATTACCACGACGGTAGTCGCAGATGCCAATGGAAACTGGTCATATACCCCTACAACTTCGCTTGATCCAGGCAGCCACAGTGTACTCGCAAGCGCCACAAATCCCGTAACGGGTCAAGTGCAGACAAGTACGGTTCCCTTTGTTGTGGCAGGTGGAACAGGCGGTAGCGCAAGTCAAAGCGCCGTACCCGTAAGCGGGACTACAGAAAATACCATACTCTTGCTTTCTCTTGGAGCACTTATATTCCTGACAGGGCTTTTCCTGCCTGCACTTCTCTAAGAGGAAGGGTATCCATGGCAAACCCCTTAGAACATCGCGTTCCACAAAAAGCCGTCTCGTTGGTTTCGCTGGTAACCATGCTCATTTTCCTTCCCCTTCTTCTTCTTGTAACCTATCAAGCAGTCCAACTTATGACGCGAGCGCTCGGTACGAGCGCAAACATCCGCGTTGATGCCAAAGCAACGCTCGAACCCCTTAATACAAACTTTTTCCACGCATTCGCTCAGGGCGGAGAAGAGGCAACGGACATGCTTGCACCGGTAACAGGTGAAGTACGTACGCTCCGACCAAAAGTCATACGCATTGATCACCTTTATGATATATATGTGAACGTAAGCCGGCAGGGAGGTTCGCTCTCGTTTGATTGGAGCAAACTCGATACCGCCATCGATACTATACTTGCTACCGGTGCCAAGCCAACGATCGCCCTCTCTTATATGCCGCCGGCTATCGCTCGTGATGGTGTAATGACCAATCCTCCAACGAATTGGGACGAGTGGGCCTACGTAGTACAAAAAACAATCGAACACGTAAGCGGCCGATCGGGAAAAAATCTTGCTGGCATCTATTATGAAGTGTGGAATGAGCCCAATCTCCGCCAATTCGGCGGCTGGGGACTTTCAGGCGACAAAAACTATCTTACGCTCTATCGCTACGCGAGCCAAGGTGCAGCAAATGCAGCAAACGTGAATGGATTTTTTCTCGGGGGCCCGGCAACGAGCGAGTTAAACAAAAACTGGATTATCGCACTCGCTACCAGTGGATACCGACTCAACTTTTTTAGCTGGCATTCATATCTTTCTAACCCTGCTCAGTTTGGGATTGATCAGCGGAATCTCACCACATGGCTCCTGCCGTATCCGAATGTGACTCTTATACCAAAGCTTATCACGGAATTTGGTTTTACCGGCGATAAAGACGTTCGCTATGGTACAACGTATGCCTCGGCATTCACTGCTGCCGCTATCCGGCAGCTTATCTCGGGCGGGCCGCAATATCTTTTTTCCTTTGAACTCAAAGATGGCCCAAACGATCAACAGGGCAATGGCTGGGGACTCATCACTCATGAAAACAACGGCAAGAAACCAAAACCTCGGTACTATGTCTTTAACTTCCTTGATACTATGGCAGGAACGAGGCGTGCGCTCACCGGTGAAGGAAGTTGGGTCACTGGTTTTGCCAGCGAAAGATCAGGAGTTCTGCGGCTCATGCTTGTCAACTTCGATTCTTCAGGTAACCACGTTGAAAATGTTCCCGTAACCTTTGCAAACCTTGATCCGGGCACTTACCTCTGGCGCGAACGATTCCTTTTTGGACGGGATGTCTCGTTTACCCAAACTGCTGCTGCCGATAGCACCATTTCCCGTCAGGTCTACATGCCCGCCCAAAGCGTTGCCATTATCGAACTCACGAGGCGGTAAAAAATACGGAACGAACCGGTGCAATCACTCTTCTCCGGTTGGCGACGCCTCTATGGCGTAAACTCGCTATGACATCTTGTCTTCCATGCCCCCATTGATTACTTCGGAAGCAGGTTCAAACAGAACGCGAACCCGTTGTACCCGACGCAAAAGACCCAAAAGCGATCGCACTTCTCCTACGCCAAATACCCAGGAAAGAAACATATAGGTCGCAAGTCCAATTATTGCGCTTACGCCGGTGAGAAGTATGAGTCCAAATACGCGTGTCGTATCAAATACTAATTGATCAAGGAGTTTTAGCGGGATGTAGAGTGCTATCCCGCTTACGAGCGCTGCAATAGTCATTTTGATCGGCGGACCAAACAATTCCCACCGGGGAAATCCGTGCACCCGACGGTCGAGAAGCCATAAAAGGAGACCGGCATTCACGAAGCTTGCAATGGAAGTGGACAACCCCAATGACCAAACGGGAAGCTTCATAAACCGGATAAAGAAAATGCTCACTGCTGAATTTATAAGAATTGCAACGACACCTGCAACAACCGGCGTTTTACTATCGTAAAGTGCGTAAAATCCACGGGCCAATACCTGTACGGCCGCCTGCGCCGCAAGCGAGACACTAAAAGCAGACAGCGTCATACCGGTAAGAACCGTCGCTTCCCAGTCAAACCGAGCCGCTCCAAATACTAACCGGACCACGGGAATGCGCAGTACAATAAACAGTATCGATGCAGGGAGTACAAAAAAAAGAATTTGATGAAGTGCGTGAGTCAGAGTGCGCTTGAATTCTTCCCTGTTGTTTTTTGCTAGTTGTTGGGACAGAAGCGGCAGTGCTGCCTGTCCTATCGTTGCGCCAAAAAGTCCAATCGGTAGTTGCTGGAGGTGTTGCGCAAAGTTAAAAATCGTTACCATGCGCGCCCCAAGAAGTGTTGAGAGAATCAGATCAACCGTCGTATCAATCTGCGACACCGCAAGCCCAAACGTGCGCGGCCCCATCAGTCGCACAACCTCCCCCACGCCACGAAGTTTTAAGTTAAGTTCAAGACTGTATCGATAACCCGCGCGCATGAGAAGCGGAATTTGAATCACCATAAAAAGCAAGGCTCCCAGCCCGATGCCGACAACAGGCGACCAGAGCCCAAGGGAGGGCGTAAGAATGATGATTCCTAAAATGATTCCCACGTTATAAACTACGGGAGCGAGGGCGGGAACGATAAAAAAATTATACGACTGTAAAATGCCGGTGAAAAAATTTCCTACAAGGAGAGGCAATACCTGTGAAATAATCATGACCCGCGTAAATGCAGTCATCTCTCGAATCTGACTTGACGAAAAACCAGGAGCAAGAAACTTTGAAATAGCCTCTGTCCAGATAAGTGCCGGAAAAGAGAAAATAACAAGGATAATGACCGTTGCATTAATAAGAGTTGCGGCAATACGCCACGCTTCTTTTTCTTTATCCTGAGACAAATATTTGGTAAATACCGGAATAAATGCGGAGGTAAGCGCTCCCATGACAAGGAGTTCAAACAGAAGATTGGGCAGACGAAATGCCGCAAAATAGACACCGAGATCGTCGGGTAAGAACCGGGCAGACAGCAACCGATCCCGCACAAGTCCCAAGACGCGCGATGCAAAAACCATGAGCACCAATACAAATGCAGCAGAACCCACGGTCGTCTGTTTTTTGGTCAGAACCGCCCAAATTCTCTCCATGACAATCCATTATACCCACTTCTCCCTGCTCTTTTCACGTACCAATTTCTGTGTTATACTCCGCCCATGCCTATTACGAAACGCGCAATAAAAAAGCTCTCTCACGACCGAACTCGCTCAAAAGAAAACGAAGCGACCCGGCTCAAAGTTCACACTGCGGTGAAGACTGCCCGAAAAACGAAGACGCCAAAAACAGTTGCCCTTGCATACCGGACGCTTGACAAAGCAGCCAAGCATGGCGTTCTCCACGCCAACAAAGCCGCTCGCCTCAAGTCACGCCTCGCCAAACTCCTCAAAAAGAAATAGGTTCCTAATGCGCGTTCAACAGGAATACCATTTGGCATTTGGCATGCGACATTTTATACTGAAGGTATGCCTGCCGGTCCTTCCATAAATCTTATTGGGGCAGAAGATCTCCAACATACGCCATGGGGCCGACTCCTTACGTGGGCAACAACCTATGGAAGATATATCATGATCACGACGGAAATCGTGGTGCTTCTTGCCTTCATCTCCCGCTTCAGCCTTGACCGAAAACTTACCGATCTCAAAGAGGAACTCGCTCAAAAACAATCCATTATCGAAGCAAACGCGGATTTTGAATTAACGTTTCGGGGAATTCAGGAACGCATGCGTTCCATTAAAACGCTCACAGCCGCCCAAACCGTGCCGCGTGATATCATTGAAGAACTTCAGACGATGATTCCTCCGAGCGTGTATTTTCAATCTCTTACCCTGGCAAGCGGGTCGCTCACGATCAATGCGGCGGCTGGCACAACGAGTGGATTTTCCCAATTCCTTGCCAACATCGCACAGAGTTCGCGGCTTCAAAATATCCAGATCTCCGGTATCAAAAAGAATCCGTTAACCGGCATTGAATTTCAGTTAACCGCATCTCTTGCAAAAACCCAATGACACTATCCTATGCCAACAAATGATTTTCTCAAACCCACCCGTTATAAACGGTACTATCAGACAATAACAGAAGCTGCAGATAAGCCGGCAACCAAGGCATATTCCACGACAGTTTTTTCCTTTCTTGCCATATCATTGTTCGGGCTCTACGCGATTCTCCCGACCGTTCGTACTATCCTCTTTCTCCGCCGCGAAATTGCCGATAAAACCAAGGTAAATGGTCAGATGGAAGAAAAAATTTCAGCCCTTATTGAGAGTCAGGCAGCATATGAAGCGGCGACGGGAAAAATTCCTCTCGTCACTGCTGCAATCCCGACGACCGCCTCGCCGGTGGAACTGGCCATTACGCTCAAAAATCTTGCTGCCGTCACCGGCGCATCAATATCTGCTTTTCAGGTGACCTCTGTTCCTCTGGCGGAAGATCAGGCCACAAGCGCGGCACAAGCAAAGTCTCCCGCACTTACGCCATACCCAATAGCCCTTACCATCAATGGGCCGTTTATAAACCTAAAAGGATTTCTTGACGGGCTTTTGTCGCTCCAACGAATTATCACGATTGATTCCATCCGGATCGCTCCCTCAACAGAATCGGTTAGCCGCATACAGCCGGGTGGAGTTACGTTGCAACTTATTCTACAATTAAAAACGTATTATCAAAATCTTTGAAGGGCAGTATGGAAAATGACCGTGATTTGCTACTCATTTCTCTGTTTACGTTTTTTACCGTTACCGCGTGGATTTTTTTTGAACTCGTAAAAACGACGAAAACGACGACCGTTCCCCAAACGGTTTCGCAGATACTTACCCCTCTCTCGCCGAAACTTGATACCGATGTGTTCACGATGCTGGAAAACCGGACGACCTACTAGTATGCGCTTCCCTACCAAAATACCAACACTTGTCGGACTCGGGCTTTTTGTTCTGCTCGTGGGTGGGTTCATTGTAGGCTTTGAGCAGCTATCCCGGCTCCCGACTCTTGCATCAGCGGATATCACACCAAAGAATGTCGAAGTTACGAATGTGTCCGATACCGGCTTTACTGTCTCCTGGATCACCGATTCCCCCGCTACCGGCGCCGTGGCAGTACGCAATCAGGCGCAAAAACTAGATGTCGTCTTTGATGAGCGTGACGTAGCGGGAAATGGAGACGGGAAGAGCTTGGGAAAGTATACGACGCATAGCGTCACATTCCGCTCCGCTGGGGCAAATACATCGTATGCCATGAGCATACTTTCCAACGGAAAGACGTTTACCGGCAGTGCGATCTCCGGACCCGTTCAGACGGGATCAACGCTTATCGGATCGGCAAGCGACCGCGGCCCGGCATATGGCTCGGTAACAACCGCAACGGGTCAAGGCGCAGGGGGCGCGCTCATATATCTGACCATCGAGGGAAGTCAAAAACTCTCTACTCTCGTCTCAAACAGAGGCACGTGGCTTATTCCCCTTAACCTTATCCGATCCGCCGATCTTACCCAGTATCTTCCCCCGAAAGAAGATCGTATAGCCGAACAACTTACTGTTCGGCTGGGAAATGAGCAGTCCTCCGCCATTACCGACACGCTCAATGATTCGCCGGTACCGGAGATGAGGCTTGGCAAAAGCTATGATTTCCGCGGACAGCAGGCATTTGCACCTAACCAGCAACAAGCCGCCCCCAGCGTAACCACCCCGAAACTCGCTGCAACAAACCCAAGCGTTCTCGGCGCAACAACGGTTCAAACCACACAAGTTACATTAACGAAGCCTGCCCAGGATGCCGTTTTGTCGTCCTTCATCCCTCTTGTTCAGGGGACGGGAGTACCGGGCAATGTCGTCTCCATTGTATTGGGTATAACGAAACCCTTCGGGGGGTCAACGAAGGTCGGAACCGATGGTATTTGGCAATACACCCCGTCTCGCCCGCTTGATCCAGGCAAACAGAGCGTTACCATAACCAGCGCAAATATCTCAGGAAAACCGGTTGCCATTACCCGCACATTTGAAATTCTCAAAAGCGGCACACAGGTACTGGGTATTTCTACTCCTTCAGCAAGCCTCACGCCGACCCTCCCCGCAACAAGTTCGCCGACGCCTACATCAACGCTTGCCGGTCAACCTATTCCTCAAAGCGGCAATTTCCTGCCGACTCTTCTTCTGCTTATTACAAGCATCGCATTTATCACGGGAGGAGTCGCCGTCGTGCTTCGTTAATAATAGGTATGCAAAAAAACTTTTCTTCCTTGACTCGCTCTTCCCTTTTCCTCTAAGCTAGACATAGACCACTATATTGAATCGCAAAGCACTGATATGCCCGACATACTCGATGCTGCACAGACAAATGCACAAAAGGCTATTGACGATGCAGCCAAAAGCGCCGGCGTTCCCCCTGCTTCTCCGCCACCAGCAGAAGGTAGCGCCCCCCCCACCCAAGCATCTCCGGTAACCAGTCCGTCAGCCCCAACTGAAGCTATTGCCCAGATGCCTAAGCCCGTAGCGGGTCCGCCGGAATTGTCTGCGGCCGCGGCCCCGCCGCCTGTTGCAGTTGAGGCTTCAAACGCTCAGGCGCCGCTGCCAGGAGAGCCTGAACCGACGCCGGAAACAAAAGAAGCCCCCCAAGAAACACCCGATCAACGGACGGCAACCGAACAAAAAGAAGAAAAAGTAGTCGATGAGATTCTCAACGTTCCGGAGGAACCGGCAGCCGCCGCACCTCCTCCTCCGCAAGGACCGAAGCCAAAAAAGTCAAAATCCATAAGGGGAGTTGTCTTGGCGGTTCTTGCGTTGCTCCTTTTTACCATTCCGGTGGCAGTCTACTACGTTTCTGAGCAGAACCGACGGGTTGCGGAGCTTCGAAGCAGCGCAGTGTATGACTGTACCGAAGATGGAGATATACCAACAGCCAGTAAACCTTGTTGTAGTGGTCTTAACCTTGTAAATGGCAGATGCCGCGTTGGAGGAGGAATAGTTCCAACTCCAACTCCAACCCCACGCCCCACTTGTACACAGCAGGGCAATACATGTGTTCCTAGTCGCACAGAATGTACGGATGGTGGTGGAGCTGTTGTGTCAGGAGCGTGCAGTTCTGGTATCTGTTGTTCGGGACTTCCGAAGGCTACCCCAACGCCACCACCAAGTAAGGGTCCGGATTGCGGAGGAGCAAGCGCAGGCCAATCGTGTACTACTGGCGCGGATTGTCACTGTCAGGGAGGAGATGCGTGTACAAGCAAAAAGTGCGAACCGGACATTCGGACTTCGTGTGGCAACCAAAATCGTGCGTGGTGTAAAAACTTCAATGACCCGAGCGGCTACACGTGTTGTGTTAAGGGGTATGTTTGTGGCCCTAATAATAACGGCTGTGTTCCTGGAGGCGGCGGCGGAGGGGGCGGAGAAACGCCAGCCTGTAATGGGGTCAAGATTTATAAAGATGGCGTACTTGTCCCCGATCCTTCTTCGCTCCAGATTAACGACAGTATTGTCATTGCAGTTTCCGGAGGGCTCGCGACGAAAGCGCATATACGAATTAACGGCGGGGCTTGGACAGAAACTTCCGCCAAAAACGCAAGCAATGAATATACCCTTGATTTTACCATTACGCCTGCGTCTCTTGTTGATAATAAAATTTCGATAGAAGCGGAAATTTACGGCACTGATGGAAAATGGCACTAACATAAGCTATGAATTTTTTTAAGAAATATTGGTATTTACTGGTTGTCGCAGTCATAACGGTCGGACTCGGCGTGGTCGTGCTTTTAACGTCACAAGGATTGAGGCAGGAACAGCCCGTTGCTCCGTCCGTGCCCCAAGCGCAACCGCAGGCCGTCGTCAATAACTGTACCAAGGTGCTTACCTTTGCTATTGCTACCCCCACACCCACGCCGACCGGAACGGTGACCCCTACCCCCACGGCTACCCCCACACCCACGCCGACCGCGGGACCCACGGAAACGCCCACACCTACACCAACGGCAGGACCCACGGCTACCCCCACACCCACGCCTCCGCCGGGGGCTCCAACGCCCACGCCGACCGCGCAGCCGACACCAAAAGTGCCCGTTTCAGGAGCGCCACCAGGGATTTGGGGATCAATAATCATTGGAGGCGGATTCCTCCTTCTCCTTACCGGGCTTTTCGCTTTCTAATTCTCCGGGGGGTTACCTTTACTCGAGTTGTTTTTTTATATACTCGTAGATTGCATCAAAGCTATCTTTGGGAACAAGAACATACCTCCCATACAATGACACCGGAGGAGAGGTAAGAAGATCATCAATAGTGACTCTTTGAATGCTGGCTTCTTTGGTTGTGGCAATTTCCCTTCCGACGGTAAGCCATGTGGCGATATTCATGTCAGTATCCGTTGCCTCATCTATTGCCGACATGAGGGCAATGCTGCGTTTGGGAGGAAACCATGTCGAGACTTTCATAAGCTTTTCTTTGAGCGCTACGAGCACTATCTGCTGCCGTCGCGCTCGTGCAAAATCCGATCCTTCCGTCCCCTCTGCGCGCCTGCTCCGAACATAGGTAAGTGCACGCGCTCCATCCATCTGCTGGATTCCAGCGTCAAAACGCACGGTTTCATAACGGCACCGAAACAGCGGATCTCCTCCGCACAAATCATTCTCTTTTCCCTCGATAGGAAATTCGGAATCAATAAAGCCCTCCGGAACGTTCACTGTTATACCACCCACAAGGTCAATAATTTTTTTAAACCCTGAAAAATCAATAACCGCGCTGTACTGAATTGGAATGCCCAAAACATCTTCACTAATTGCTTTCGCAAGGGTCAGTCCGCCGCCTTTTTGCTTCGCCTCTCCATAATGGTATGCACTGTTTACCTTGTCTTTGAGCGTATCCGACCAAACATCCCGAGGAATGGAAATAAGCGCCATGGAGGATTTTTTGGCATTGAGGGAGATAACCATCATCGTATCAGTCAAATCAGGTCCTGCGTGACTCCCTCCGCCTATACCCAAGATTAAAATATTCGTCCGCTCCCCAAAGGAGGCAAGGGGTGCGCCGGTATCAAAAACAAGCCCCAAAATCGTTTTCGGTGTCAGTCCGGTCTGACGCATTACTTTCTGACTCCATAAAACTCCTTTGACCAAAACAAGGAGTACTAGGACAGAGAGCACGATGAAGCTGACAATCTTGACCTTCGGCAGGTAGAGGCGTTTCGCTTTTGGCTGCATGGATGTTATATTCCGGAAGATGCCCGATCAATAAGCACAAAGAATCGTTCGGCATCGAGACTCGCACCGCCCGGGAGCACACCCCCGATATGTTCTTGACGCATGAAATCGACAACGTTATCCGATGTGACGCTTCCGCCATAGATAACCGGTGTACCAGGGTGATTTTCAACGATCTTTTTGCAGACTCTGTTGGCACTTTCCGGATTTTGAGCGATCCCGCCGCTCACTGCACTTATTGCCCACGGAGGCTCATACGCAATAACATCGATGCCGGTTGGTATTTCTACTACTTCGTTTTGGACGCAATAAATTACCCGTAGTCCGTGCTTTTTTGCTTTTTCTACTTTTTGAAAGAGAAGAGTATCAGTTTCTCCTAAGTCTCTCCGCCGTTCGGAATGACCGATGATACTCCAGGAGGCAAATTCTCTCAGTTGTTTTGCATTAATTTCACCCGTGTGTGCTCCCTCATCAAACGCCGAGACATCCTGACCGCCGAGTTCAAGAGGCAAAATCTGCTTCCTAAGTCTCTGCCGGCATTCATAAAGAAGCGTATATGGCGGACAAAGGACAATGCGAAGGTTCGGCCATGTTGGTCGTTTTGCCAGATAAAGCTTCTCAAACGTGTCAAACCAAGTGTTTAGCTCAGTTGTACCCTTAAAACTCTTCCAATTTCCCGCAATGAAAAGCTTTTTCATATGGTAAGATTATAGCGGGCCAAAGTAAGATAGATCAATGACTAAACTGGTATGCCTGATTCTCTTCTTGCCGATTTAAATAATGAGCAACAAGCCGCCGTGATGCAGACGGAAGGCCCCGTTCTCATTTTGGCAGGCGCCGGCAGTGGAAAAACGCGCGTATTAACCTATCGCGTTGCCTACCTCATCGCACAAAGAAACGTTTCGGCAGATACTGTTCTCATGATGACGTTTACCAATAAAGCCGCGGGTGAAATGAAAGAACGGATTACAAAGCTTCTGAGGCGATCAGGAAATGATTACCCTTCTCTCCCGTTCGCCGGGACATTCCATTCGTTCGCTGCGCGCCTGCTCAGACGCGAGGGCAAAGAGATGGGAATACCAAATAATTTTGTCATTTATGATGAGCAGGATAGCATTGATGCAGTAAAAACCATCATGAAGCAGCTCGACATCTCGGTGAAAAATTTCAGTCCGGGCGGCGTCCTCGCGACCATTTCTCAAGCAAAAAATGAACTCGTCAGCGCTCTCGAATATCCCCAGTATGCCCGCGGCCACTTCCAGGAAACCGTCGCGCGCATTTACCTCGAATACCAAAAACTCCTCAAAGCACACAGTGCGCTGGATTTTGATGATCTCTTAGTCAATGCAGTTTTCCTCTTTGACCAGCACCCGGATATACGCGGAAAATATCAGGAACAATACCGCTACATTCTGGTCGATGAGTACCAAGATACCAACAAGGCCCAATACGCTCTCACCCGCGCTCTTTCCGGCCGATACCGCAACCTCTGCGTGGTTGGCGATGCGAGCCAGAGTATTTACCGATGGCGCGGCGCAGATTTCCGTAATATTATCAACTTCCAGCGCGACTTCCCTGACGGAAAAGTCTTTCATCTCGAACGAAATTACCGGTCCACCCAAATTATTCTGGATGCGGCTTTCGGCGTTATCTCCAAAAACACCACGCACCCCGTCCTCAAACTCTGGACGGAAAAAGCAACCGGCCCCAGAATTCTCCTTTACGAGGCGCGAACTGAACAGGATGAAGCAACGTTCCTTCTCCAAACCATACTCCAATCAGGCAGGCCCTACACCGATTTTGCCGTCCTTTATCGGACCAATGCCCAGTCGAGAGTGCTTGAGGAAGCATTCCTTCACGCAGGGCTCCCGTACGTCCTGGTCGGAGGCACACGATTTTATGAACGCAAGGAAATTAAAGACATCCTCAGTTATTTACGCCTCATCAATAATCCAAAAGACATGATTGCCTATAAGCGGGCGGAGAAACTGGGCAAAGGACGGATGGATAAGTTTCTCACCTTTGCCGCAGCAACCGCCAAAGAAAAAAAACTCGTTGAGATGACAACCCTTGAGCTTCTTGATGGCATCCTGGGCGTGACGCGCTATCTTGACCTCTACGACGCCAACGTTGAAGAAGAGGCATACCGACTGGAAAACATTAAAGAACTCCGTTCGGTGGCTACCCAATTTCCGGTGTTGATCGCATTTCTGGAAAACGTCGCACTCATGGAACAGGAGTATATGCCCTCTCATCTTAAAGATCTGGACAAAGGCCGACAGGCAGTAACCCTTATGACCATACATGCCGCGAAAGGCCTGGAGTTTCCTATCGTTTTTATGATCGGCATGGAAGAGGGGTTATTCCCCCATAGCCGCAGCCTCATGGATAGAGAAGAACTCGAAGAGGAACGAAGACTTTGCTATGTCGGCATCACCCGGGCAAAAGAGCGTCTTTATCTCTCCTATGCCAACCGGCGTCTGTTCTTTGGAAATCGTACCCAGAATATGATCTCGCGCTTCATTGCAGATATTCCTCAAGGTGCGCTCGAACTCCAGGTATCACTCGCGAGCGGCCGGGGATGGCATGAGGATGATCTCATGCTTTAACAAGAAAAAGAACAAGAAGAGTGAGCGTCCCGAAAACAACCAGAAGAGACAAGACAATTTCAACTTCCAAAAAAAGCCGTGCGGCGCCCCTGACGTGGCCAAAAGAAAAAAGCGGAAGGAAAAGCCTGCTGTCGATAGGAAGCCAGGCAATTGGCTTGGCTTTATGCGTGTTCCTACGTCCCCGCTTCTTCATAAACCCATTGTACCATAGCAAAAAAAGCAGGATAATAACCTGGAGAACAGGGATCGATATGACAACCTATACGCCTACCCATCCTCTTCAATCTCCCGCGTGGGGAGCTTTCCGGAAGCGCATGGGCATCGATGTCGCTACACTTGCCGGAGTTGGCATTCTGACCTTTCACCGCATTCCATTTACCCCCTGGACCGTTGGCTACTTCCCCAAGGGCCCGATGCCCACCAAACGTATGATCGAAAAACTGCGGGATCTTGCGGGACAAAAACGGGCAATTTTTATTCAGCTTGAACCAAATGTTCTGTCCGCGAAAAAATCTCGATTCTCGATTCTCGATTCTCGATTTTTACGTCCTTCTCATCGCCCTCTGTTTACCCGGTATACGTTCCTCCTTGATCTCACAAAATCTGAGGACGAACTTCTCAAAGCAATGCATCCGAAGACCCGCTACAACATAAAAGTTGCTCAAAAACACGGCGTCATCGTCAAAGAAGACAATTCACCCGAAGCATTGGAGAAGTATCTTGCTCTTTCCCAAGAGACAACAACCCGCCAGCATTTTTATGCACATAATGAAACATACCATCGTACTCTGTGGGCCGTGATGCGAAGCGCCGGCGTCGCGCATCTTTTTACTGCAACCTACGGTAAGACAATTCTGGCAGCCTGGATCGTTTTTGTTTGGAACGATACTGTGTATTATCCTTACGGCGCTTCTTCCAGGCTTTACCGTGAAACCATGGCGCCTACGCTTATGCTTTGGGAAATCGCTCGTTGGGCAAAACTAAAAGGACTCAAGTATTTTGACTTATGGGGAGCTCTCGGTCCTACACCGGATCCAAAAGATCCCTGGTTCGGTTTCCATCGGTTTAAACAAGGATTTAGCCCTCAATTTATTGAATTCGTAGGATCGTATGATCTTATCATCCGTCCTTTCCTTTATTATCTGTATACGATCGCCGACACTCTCCGATGGTTCCTACTTAGAATATTATCGCATTAATATTACCATGCTAATATAATGGAAGTACAACAATCATCCTTGTATGCTACGTATGTCTCTCAACTTGGCTGGACCGTTGAGCAGATTGACAGGTCGTATATCTTCATAAAACGTTTTCCTCTTATAGGAACACTTGCGAAAATTCAGAGAGTCGACAAGCTTCCCTTAATACCGAAACTGCTGCCTATTATCCATAAATACCACATACGGACTTTGTCAATTGAGCCAGATAGAGATATCCGACAATCTGAGTTTCAAGCTTGGGATCTCTCCATAAAGCGATATGTCCGCCTTTCATCAAGTTATTTTCTCCCGACAAAAACAATCCTCGTCGACCTAACTCCATCGGAAAAAATAATATTTCAACGCTTTTCTGAAGCCAAACGAAGAGCAGTACGACGGGCACAAAAAAATCATATCGTTGTTAAAGAGTCGCGTGATATTAATCTCATCATTCGAACAAAAAATGCCTCCTCTGGGTTTCTTGGTTTTATCACTACGTATGGCATAAAAAAACTTTGGTCCGCATTTAGTCCGGACTATTGCACCGGGCTTCTAGCATACGAAGAGAGCAAAACCGATATCCCCCTTGGCTGTATCCTTTTGCTCTTTTGGAACAAGACTGCATATTACTGGATTGTTGGCGCGTCGCCTAAAGGGAAAAAACTCTTTGTCCCGACCCTCCTTGTTTGGGAAGCGCTCAAGATATCAAAAAAATATGGATGCAAACAATTTGATTTTGTCGGCGTCTGGGACGAACGGTTGCCGAAAAAAAATCTGACATGGACGGGTTTTACGAAATTCAAGGAAGGATTTGGCGGTTCCCCGGTCTATTATCCACTACGTGGTTAAGTGATTAAAAAGATCGCTATTCATTCGGAAGTTTACTTGTATCAATCCTGTTATTTTCTACATTTGCCCATCCTGATACTCCCGGCGTTCCACCTTCCGGCTTCGGCAATCCACCAAGATCCGCAATTCGTTCCACATAGATTACTGGTATATTCTTTGAAGTTGACTGTATGCCCGGTTCTGTTCGCATCTTCACCCCGAATGTACCGATTGTTCCCCATACCTGCACTGTGCGACCGAGATATGCCTGAAAGTTTATTTCTTTTATAATTGGTCTTCTTCCCAAGGGCAAATCTGAGTTTTCTTTCGCCTGCAAAAGTCCAAATGTTTCTTCTTTTATTTCTGCTCCTACTCTGAGAATATAGGGCGTCGAACCCGCAGGGCCTCGTGCAACAATCCCGGTCTTAGTTACTGTATTCTGTGGCACAACGCTGGGCGAAGGTACAGGCTTAGGCACTGTCACAACCAGTTGAACTTTCTGTATTTGTACGTTCACTGCCCCTCTTGCTGAAACGCTATTAAACAGAATTCTCATGCGCTCTAATTGCAGCGGTAAAGAATCGGGCCATGCAACCTCATAGAGCTGAAAACCTGCACCTGTTGTACCGGTAAAAGATACGGGTTTCGACCAGATTAACTCACTTCCGCTTCGCTTCCTGTATTGAAACAGAAAGCTAAAATTAGCCTGAACTGGGGTACCGGTTGTCTTCGGAGGAGACTCGCTTTCCGTCGGTCTCACTGGTCTGCCGATAAGTATGGGTTCAATAGCTTCAACCTTCATCCATACTTTTAATTTTTTCTGTCCCATTGGGAGGCTAAGGTTTTGGACCCAACGAATTCTCGGGTACGGGCTGCCGCTAAATGCCACCCCATTTGATGCATACCGGGCATTTAAAACCTTATCTGCCAGCGTCACCCCCGCATCAACGCCCTCCCATCCCAAAAGCGATCCCTTGCTAAAATCCCATTCCTTGATTATTTTCACTTCTTCTGCCGCACGGGAACGGTTTTCCGTTGTCCGCGTTACGGCTGAAGACAGGAGGGCAAAACCAACGAGCCCAACGGCTACCAAAAGTACAAGCTTCACAACCGATAATGTCGAATTTTCACGCCCTGCCATTAGTATTTACACTACACCATGCACCGCGTTTGTCAAGGCCTTTTCATATGGGTAATGTCATGCCTGCCCGCAGAACATTTTGTATTCGCAGTTCTGGCAGAGCTGATTGCCGCTGCAGCGAAAGTCAGACCGTTCAATTTCCTCCGCAACTCTCATGATATTCTCTTTTTCCGCCGTAAGCTGTGCCAGAGTTCTGGTGGTCGAAATTTTTTTCTGCACGTCAAAATAGTAAAGAGAAAGCACGATGTCATCAGGCTTTTTATGGAACGGCGGAGTAGCTACTTCTGTGGCAGCAATTGCATAAATCGACAGCTGTAAACTGGTATCCATTTCTCTTTGCGATGGGACACGGCCGGTTTTGTAATCTATAACTTCAATTTTCCCTCCGGCAATTGGGTCAACTCTATCAATTTTCCCTCCGATTTTTATCATTCTCCCCTCTGCCCTGATCGGTACGGTAAACGGTTGCTCTAAAAGAATCGGCGTCACCTGGACATCAAATGCCTTGGTAAAATAGTCAGTTAGATAGGTTTGGCCGCGCGAATGCATTGCTTCCTCATACCGTTTACTTGTGTACCCCTCACGAACCCAATTTTTGTCTAACAGCGACAACAGAAACTGTTTTGTCAACTTTTCTCCCCGTTGTTTTGCCTGATAAAATTCCTTGAGAGTCGCATGAACGCTTATGCCGAATGATAAGGCCGGTGAGGGTGCCGGCTGGATACCCAGAATGTGTCGGAGCTTAAAATGAAGCGGACAAAGTTTAAACGCCTCTATCTGCGAATACGAAAGGTAGTCAATCTTGATCTTCGGAGGGAGGTTTTCGGGAATCTTTTCCTCCCGTTTTTGCCAGTCGAGAAGAGAAAGCTGTGCCCTGTTAAACGATCGGGTTGTTGCCAATTCCCTCTGGTCGCCAAGTGCTTCGTAAATAAACGGGGAAAGCTTTTTCTCGCGTTTCCCTTCGCCGTAGTAATCCGCCGAGGTAAGGTAAAGCAGATCTCTTGCGCGCGTCATGCCGACATAGAAGAGCCGGCGTTCTTCCTCAAGATGATAATCACCGACGGGAAGAAGTTCCTTAATGAGATCATCGGGAATGGGAATCTGCTCTCGTCGTTCTGTCGTCGGAAACCTCTGAGACACAAGGTTGACTAAAAACACGACCGGAAATTCCAGTCCCTTAGCGCTATGCACGGTAAGAATATTAACGGCATCATTATCAGTCCAATCCGTATCGTTGGCAAGCGGCGATTCCCCAAGTTCCATAGACAAAGAAATCCAGTCAAGGACGCTTGTGACCGACGCATCCTCATGATCGACTTCATATGTTTTGAGTTTGTTAAAAAATTTCGTAATGTTACTGGCTTTTCGCTCATCAATCGGAACCTTGTATTCGAGTATGTTTTTGAACAGCCCTGTATCCTGCAGAAAATAAAAAAGTATCTGTCCTGCCGTTTCTTTCGTGAGCAGCGTCAAGTGTCTATGAATCATCAAAATGATATCCGTTAATTTCTTCCGTGTTTCATCTAGGATAAACGGCAGTCTCGCGTGCTCGATGGTTCGCTTCCCGATGACGACTTCACACGCCTCAAACAGCGATAAGGAATATTTCTTGGAAAAATTGGCAATTGCGGCAATATCGCGCATTGAAAGGTCAAAATACTCCATAGAAAGCACGCGGAAAAACGCGACATTGTCTTCAAAATTCGCAAGAACCGAAAGATAGGAAATAAGGTCCTTAATTTCTGGTTGCCGAAAAAGTTGCCCGGGGCCCAAGAATTGAAACGGAATGCCATGACGGGAGAACGCACGGACAAATGAATCCGCGTGACTATTGGCACGAACCAAAATAGCAAAATCTCGCCATGAATATTTTTTCTCTTTCGTTTTTCCATGGATCGCGAGTATTTCTTTGGCAACAATATCCGCTTCATTTTCGACGCGGTCAGCATGAATAAGCGATGCCGCCTCTCCCTTTACCCCCCGCACCGCAGTCAATTTTTTGTTAATGCCTTCTTTCACCTCAAGTCTGTCGGGATTGTTGTGTTCGATAAGTCGATAGGAGGTATCCAAGATTGTCTGCGTCGAGCGATAATTTTTGGAAAGCACAATGAGTTTGGCTTTGGGAAAATGTTTGCGAAACGATATGACGTTGGAAACAGCGGCGCCGCGAAACTTGTAAATGGACTGGTCATCATCAGCGACAGCAGTAATGTTTTGATCTTTTCCTGCAAGAAGAATTACCAATTCATTCTGGGCAATGTTGGTGTCCTGAAATTCATCAATGAGAAGGAATTTGAATTGGCTTTGGTATTGTAGAAGGATATTTTTTCTTTTTCGAAACAGTGCCAGGGCGTTGACGATGAGATCGGAAAAATCCATGTATCCTTCTTTGGCTTTAAGGTCCTGGTAAAGTTTATAGGCGCGCGAGAGCTCCGCATATTTTTGTTTTTCTAAGGGATCCTCCCACTTCTGTTTTTTTACCCAATCAAGATACTCCTCCGGCGTCACATCCTCATCCCTGAGTCTATCAAAGTGGCTGAGCATTCCCGCAATAAATTTATTCGGATTTCCCAGAGGACGGAAATAATCAAGTCCGAAAGAAAAAAGATTTTTCCGGAGCATCATCGTGGCATCGGCATCGGAGAGTAGTTTGTACGCGGGATTGAGGCCTATGTGAATCGCTTCTGCCCGCAAAATCCGTTCGCAAAATGAATGGAATGTCGAAATCCACATCTGGGTATAGCCATACGGCATCGCCTGATCCACGCGCTCTTCCATTTCCCTGGCGGCTTTCTCGGTAAAAGTGAGTGCAAGGATCTCCTGAGGTTTTGCTTTTCCGGAAGTAATGAGGTATTTAATTCGTTCTGTAATAACAGTGGTCTTCCCTGTTCCAGCACCGGCAATAATTAGGATCGGTCCTTCGCCATACTCGACAGCCGCCTTCTGTTCCTCATTCAGTTTTCGTTCATTAACCGGAATGCTACCCACAGTAGAGGAATTATACTCTCACTCCGCGATCTTTTCGAGAAGTTCAGGGAATTTCGTGTACTTCTTTCCCATGCTGCTGACATTGAAATGCCCTTGTTTTGACATGACAATGAGTTCTGCTCCCAAAAGTTTTTTTAGTTTTTCTCCATGCCAGAGCGGAATATACGGATCATTATCTGAATGATATAAAATAATGTTCCTTACCTGCTTCTTTATCTTTTGCCAATTGAGTCTGATACCGAACAAGTCCTTCATTTCTTTCCATCCCAAATCCGTCGTAAAACCTGCAACCAAAATTGCCTTATTGATAACAGTATTTCTTGGCAATTCTTGAAGGATGCCGAGTGCAGCAACTGCTCCTGAGGAATGTCCAATAATAATTGACTCGCTGGTAAACTTCCATTTCGGAAAAATAAAGTCGTTATATCGGCGCATGCTTGGCTCACCAGATTTCGGAAGGTTCGGAATCCAAACTTTATAACCCTTTCTCTCTAGCTCCCGTTTCAACCATGGAAACCAATTCTTTTGTGCATTCCCGTTTGTTCCGTGAAGAATGAGAATATTTTTCATACAAAATTTTTCTTGTCGAGAATACCTGCCTCTTCAACGCTCCACGGTGAATAAACCGATGCGTTTGTTTGGATTTCTTCAAGAAATTTTTTCCACGGCATCCATTTCCACTCCTCAACTTCGGAAGGGTTTGGAATAGGATGAGCGTCGGAATGAGCAACCAAAATCGGGCAGATTTCGTTTTCGACGACGTCGTTTTTATCGACAAAACGGTAGCGGTATGGGGAAACTTCTTTCACCTCGACACCGGTAATTCCCAGCTCATCTTTCAGTCTGCGTTTCGCAGCATTAACCGTTGTTTCATTGGGAGCAATATGTCCGCAGACCGTGTTGGTCCACATGCCGGGAAATGTTTTTTTGGACTTTGCGCGTTTGGTCAAAAGTAATTCGTTTTTGGCATTGAAAAGGAAGAGCGAAAACGCTCGGTGAAGCGGGGTATTTTTTGTATGGACCCTGTCTTTCGGAACCGTACCTAATACGTTATTGTGATCGTCAACGAGGACAACGAGTTCATCCATGTGGGTGCGCTTGGGATCGAACCAAGGACTTCTACTTTATAAGAGTAGCGTTCTACCACTGAACTACGCACCCTTGAAAGTAATTATATCAAAAATCAGATGCTGAGGCGCTCTCTCGCGTGGGTGATAATTTGGCCTATCATCCGGTTATAGTCCCAGCCGGCGGTGCGGGCGGCAACGGGAAAGTAGGAAACCACGTTGGGGTCCGGGATCATGCCGGGGAGCGTGTTGAGTTCCAAAAGCTGCGGCTTTCCATCGCTATCGAGGCGCAGATCAATCCGCGCGATGTCACGGCACCCGAGCACCGTAAACGCCTGTATGCAAAGTTTTTCGATGAGATTTTTGAGCGTTGGGGAAATTTTTGCCGGACAAATGTACGCATCATGCGGGTTGGGAAGCGAATCTTCAAACAGCCATTTTGCTTCATAGGAAACGAATTTGCCGAGGTTTTTCGGAAAAATATCGTAGTTCTGTTCGACAATCGGCAACATATACGGCTGACTATTACCCATCACGGTCACAGTAAATTCCCGTCCGGGTAAAAATTCTTCGATGATGACGCCGTCACCGTACTGTTTTTTAACCTCCCGAATTTTGGCAATGAGTTTCTGCGGGCTTTCAACCAAGCTATCGTTGAAAATTCCCTTACTTGATCCTTCGCTGTTCGGCTTGACTAAAACCGGAAAGTCTAGGTTTTCGATATACGGTTTTTCACCTAAACCAACAAAGACAAATTTGGGCGTCGGCAGTCCGTGGTACTGCCAGATTTTTTTGGTCAGGGATTTATCAAGGGAAATGACCTGGGCAAGGGCTCCTGAGTGGGTATAAGGGATACCAAGCAGCTCAAGGATTGCCGGAATCTGCGCCTCACGGATTTCCCCATGGAGCCCTTCGGCTATATTAAAAACAAGATCGATGGAATTCCGTAATTTCCTTAATTTCTCGTACGCGCTCTCATTCGCTTCGATATCAATACACTGATAGCCGTTGGCAACGATGGCATTATGGATCGCTTCGATTGTCGCCGGTTCATCAAACTCCGCTTCCTCCTGTGCTTGCTTTTTGAGAGCAGGTTTCACATGACGAATGTTATAGGTAAATGCTATACGCATGAATATGTAGTAGCGTAATGATTTTTTGGAAAAAGTAAAGAGGAGAAACACGAAAGACCCCTACAGCCGTGCTCGTTCCGTCACCTCTGCTTCAATCAGCTCTTTCGAGCGGCCGTATTTGAGCCGCGAGAGTTGTATGACTGCCTTTGCAACCTGCGCATTTCGTACGGCATTAATTTTACTCATGTCTTTGGTCAAATCGATGCTGAATGGTTTTACGGGCTCATTTTGCACAATTGTCTTAACGTACGCATTAAACCGGTCAACGTTAATAAGATCCGTTTCATTAAATGTCGGCTGAAACTCATGCTGAAGATAATTGGCATCAGTGACGCCGACACGAAAAGCAACCAGCGTCCCGACGTTGCCAAACACGGCATTTTTGACCTCTTCCTCCATTTGACCGATGAACTGGTTTGCAACAATAAGGTTAAGCCGGTATTTCCTTGCTTCGGAAAGAATTTGAGCAAAGTCCGGCGTAGCAAAATTCTGGAACTCATCAACGTAGAGGTAAAAATCCCGTCGCTTTTCCTCTTCAATTTCCTGCCTGCTCATTGCGGCAATCAAAATCTTCGGCACAAGAATAAGACCCAAAAAGTTGCTGTTTTCCTCGCCGATTTTGCCTTTTGCGAGATTAATGAGGAGTACTTTGCCCTCATCCATGACTTTGCGGAAGTCAAAACTCGATTGTGATTGGCCGATGATGTTGCGCATGAGTTTATTGGTAACGAACCGCCCGAACTTCGAGACGATGTAGTCGAGAACTTCTGATTTATGAAAGTCTGCAGTTTGAGCTATCTGATCGGTCCAGTATCGGCGGATAATTGGGTCTTGGACTTTAGGGAGAAGCTCCTGGACAAACGAACTATCCGTGAGGGCACGGACAACTTCGACAAACGTATTGCCCGGCTCCGACATAACCGTAAGCATGGCGTTCCTGATGGCGTGTTCAAACCGCGGGCCGATGATACCGGTTTTCATGGGGTCATAGAGTTTGTACATGAGACCGACGATGGAGGTTACCACGTAGTGTTTTTGTTCCTCCGTGTACGCTTCAAGCATATTGAGTCCCATCGGCCGCTCCGTGTCAGAAGGATCAAAATAAATTATGTCCTCAGCCCGCTCCGGAGGAACGCGCGAGAGGATGCCATCGATAAGATCTCCGTGCGGATCAATGACGGCCACACCCCGACCGGCTTTAATGTCCTGCATCGTGAGCTCTTCCAGCAGTTGAGATTTTCCCGTGCCGGTTTTGCCGATTACATACATATGACGACGCCTATCGTCTTCACCGACATAGATCGGCCGCTCAACCCCGCGGTAGCGTGACATGCCAAAGAACAACCCGCTTGTAGGAATCTGCATGGGGGCCGGTGCGCGCTTGGAATTCAGCCACAAAATGTGCGGGGTCTCAATGGATTTATTTGGCAAATGGTAAATGGTTGCGAGTTCGTCGCTATTGAGGATGCCGTATTGCTTAAAAAACGGAAAATTTGCCGGCGGAAAATACCGGTAGACAAAATCCATCATAAAAAGTTTTTTTAGTGGCAACTTCGTTTTGGTAAACGAATTATTGTCAGAAGAAAACTGAGAAAATGCAGTAAGTAAGTTCGATAAATGCGCATCCGCGGTTTCCTTTGACGTCGACGATACAACCAGCCGTATTACCGTGTTAAATCCGGGTTTCGCTGTTTTTTGTTCAATGGCCTCGAGCGTCTTCGGGTCAACTTTAAAACTCGCTTTCTCGGGATTGGCCTCATCTTTTTTAACTTTTGCAATATAACTTCTCCCTAATTTTGCCCATTTGCCTGCTGCCGGCTGAATAAGAATCTGGACGGCGACCCCCTCTCCCTCACTCATTTTTGCAAGCACTGAGCTAATGGAAGAGAGAGGATCGGTCGGCAGGTCGCGGTAGACACGGATCGGAAAAAAGTCCGCGTTTTTGATCGTTAACGCCGCAAAAGCAACTTTTCCGTTCTCTGAAAAGATATTATATTCCTCGACTTCTTTTACGTCCGCGCCGGGGTATGCACCATGGACCTGTTTTTCGACAAGATCAACGAGTTTTTTCGGAACGGAAATATAAAAACGAATGTCTTCTTTTTTTGCGACGATCTCAAATGAAAAATGTTGCTGCGGCTTAAGAAATGACCAAAATCCCCCTTTCAGGGTGCCATGCAGACTTGCAAAAAGCTGTTCCGCAGCGTCAATCTTTATCTCATTATCCCGTGGGACCGCAACCTGGAGAAGGACGTAGGAAAGGGATTGTTCCTCACGGTTTCGGTATTTCCATATTAAGAAAATGACATACCCCAAGGCGGCAAAGCCGGCGGCAACGATTACCATAATAACCAGGGTTATTGCAAGAACTTGCAGCTGATAGACAAGATCAAGATACGCACTTGGCATAGATTATGATGTTACTCGCGTAAACTTCCCATGAATTTTTTTGATGGCCAGATGCACTTGTTTTAATCTGCGCAAACACCATTGTGCGAGCCACCTCCAAGAACTCGTGATGCTTTGATGGAGTCCCTGTACGATTTGGTCATCAGTAAGCGGCAAAACGACGGCTGCGGCGGCAGGGGGAGTTTGTGCATCGCCAACCGGTTTTACCCCCAGTTGTTGTACTGCCGAAGGCAAGGATACCGACGTAAATTGCCCGGTTACCCCGGCTGAAATAACTTCTGGCGTCAAGGGCGCCTCGCGACCAATCTCTTTGAGCGCGGGCGCTTCAATACCTCCCGTTATCACAGTCTCCTTCTCTTTTGTTGGCGCGCTTGCCGAAATCGGCGTAGAGGGGGCGGGAACGCTCTGAGCATCATTAGATGGGGTTGGCAGGTCGTTCATAGGTTTATCATATCACGAAGCTAAGGCGAATATTACTCCCTGTGTGGGAAATGTTAGAAATTTCTTTTTTGGTTTTATTTGATAGGCCTGTTTCATCCCCTGTTCCCGGATCGCCGCAAGAAGCGAGATAATGGTCAAAAGAACCCACTGATATGAATGACTTCCGGCCTCTTTCCCAAATTCTATTTTCTTCTTTGAGACTCGAAACTTTTCAGAATGGTCTGGGATGTGCAAAAGGCTCCACACAACCAAGAGAAATGCAAATCGTTGAACACTCTGTTTTGTTTCGCGCTTCCTTAGCGCCAATTTTTCTTTCTTCTCCTGTTTTCTCTCCAGAATAATCTTAATTCGCTGTGGCCTCTTTTCTACAAATCGCGCCAAAAATCGAAGTGTTTTCCATAAACGAAATTCTTTTTTCAAAAATCTCTTTTCTGGCAGATGGGAGACCTTCGTGTCTTTCGTTTTTGCGAGAACTTTCTTGCTACTAAAAATAATTTCTTTCCAAAACTGTTTCTTTTTCCTATCCTTCGAAAAAACACTTTCTTTTACCCTTCTTGCTGTTATAAAAAATCGTTTTCCTTCTTTTTCCCTTTTCTGATTTTTACTCTCTGGTTTTCTAACAAAGATCCTTGTTTCTTTTGAACGGTTTTCGTGTTGTTTTTTTAAAAATATAGGAAATGCTTTCTTCTCAAGAGCAAAACGTATCAGCGGCGCTCGCGCAGCTTGCTCCCCGACTTCAAAAAGAGTCACAGGATGTTTTTTGGGTTCGCTAACGAACTTTCTCCTTCGTGGTTCTTCCATTTTCTCCTGCAAAAAATCTACGACGAGAGGAACTTGTTTTTTTGTCGTCTGATACGTCCGCACGTTTTCCTTATACTGCTGAATCTTTCGCTGAATGGTTGCTTTGACCGAATCCGTCACGGCGACACCGACGGAAAAAGCATAATCCGCTGTTCTTTTCGTTGCGTCGTACGACTGATTCGTAACATCAGATATAACACGGACTTCTGTCGAAACAGTTGTCGGGTGAAACATGGCTTCTTTTTGAGGAATTGTGTTAGCAATCGCCTCAACGTATGTGATGGTCTCTACGTCTTCCTTCCGAATTGCTCCTTCCTTCAAAAGGATTACTGGGTATAATATTCCTGTATCAATAACGCTCTGATTCTTCTCTTCATAAAACCCCTTCACGTGCTTTAACAACTCTACCGACTCTTGTTGTAAAAAGTCTTTGCCTGCAACCAAACCCAAATCAATAACCTCCGTATGAAATGTCCCATCTTGACCCGATTTCCAGATCTGCCCGTAACGAAATCCGTCAGGATCAGAGAGCATGATGAGGGCTGCTGCCGCTTCACCAGAGACAAGTTTTTTTTCTATAGCAAACTGTGCTTCTGCTTCTTCGGCATTATAAGCAGCCGGGTTATATGTTTTTGGATTATCCTTATCATTCAAGGCCTGATATGTATGTGCCCAAAGCTCATGAAGCGTATATCGTTGATTCCCGAACGTCGCAGTCAACTCTTTGACTCCTGGTGATGTTTCAACAACGTTCCATTCTTTTTGAATTTCTTTTTGTCTTTTGCGCTCTTTGGTAGAAAACGAATGATTTTCCCAAAGCGCGATCGCCATTTCTCTTCGGGCTTCCACCCTAATTTGAGATGCTGACCAATCAGGATGCTGCGCTTGCACGTGTGGCTCAAGGAAATGCGAGAGCGAATAGGAAACTGCTGAGGCGCTGAATGAATGATCTCCTCGCCAAACCATCCGGTCTGGTCCAAGGCCAACCGGACCAAACCCCCCTCCCAAACCAATGGCAGGCGCAAGAATTACTTGAAAACGTGCAAACGTACTCGGGCCGACAAAAAAATCCTGCGATAAAACATGAGAAAAATGAATGAGTTTTTGCATAAAAAAACTTCCCGGGTGAGAAGTTTGGTTTTTAAGCCTTTTCCTTTCACCCGAAGGATGTGCTTACCAGAGCCAAAAGCCTGCGACCGGACTATAACCGTTGCGGTACAGTTCCCGGGTTTCACGGGATTCGGAGCTTTTGACTATTATTTTTTCCTCGTACGAGAAATGCCTGACCAGGGTACTTCCTCAATGTTTTCCTTTTTATTTATAAACCGTGCCAGAGTGAATAGCAAGTCGGATAATCGGTTAAGATATTTGATGATAACGGGATCTGCATGTTCGCGAACGGCTATCCGCTCGACCCGACGACAAACGCTCCGGGCAATATGCATTTCCCCCCGGGGCAAAATAAAATTCGTGAGTTTTGGTAAGTTTGGCTCCATTGTATCAATCCACTCTTCCATTCCCCGAACGCGGGATTCTAAAAATGACAGATCTGTTTTCCATCCGGCAATAGCACTGCCGATGGTTAATAAATCACGTTGGACTTCAGTTAATCGCGGATCATGAAAAAACCCGATCCAACTATTGAGCTCGTCGACAGAACCATAGAGTTCAACGCGGGGATCAGCTTTTGGGATGCGTCTGCCGCCAAAAAGCGATGTTTCCCCTTTGTCTCCGGTACGGGTATAAATAGGCATAGAGAAAAGCATTAACACTCGGAGTAACCGCAGTTGTAGCACTTCTTGCAGGATTCCTCAAACACGAGGCTTCCCTCTCCGCAGCTCGGGCAGAGGTCGACCGTTACCATCTGTTTTGCGGTAGCAAGCGGAAGCGGTGATTGAGTACCAACGTGCTGAACGGTTTCCGTCGGGGGCGTCAACGCGTGTCCGTTAGTACTTGTACTAAGAGGGGCCGAAGCATGTCCGTTAGTCTGTAGTACCTTGCCGTTGCCGTTTGCGGCCGCCGGCACCGCTTCATCAAGTCTGTGTTTGGTAAAAAAGCCAAAATGCCGGTCAATAACTTTGGCTACTGCATCGGGAAGACTGCGTACTCTGTTTTCACCAAATCCGAGACTCCGCGCTCCCCCAATGCCGATAAGCTCAGCGGCAATTTTATGAGCCCGTTCAAGGGGCGTAAGGGGCGAAGCGATACGAAGAGTGAGGGATATCAGCCGACCCATCGCTTCTGCCATGGCGGTAACGTCGCTGCCGGCTTTGCCAACGTTAATAAATACTTCAAGGGGCTGGTTGCCTCCGTTGGTATTAACCGTCACATATGCCTGGCCCACCGGCGTTTCTACTTGGTAGGTCGACCCATGGACCATCATCGGCCGGGGTTTAACTTCCGGTACATATTGGCCGGCAACTTTGACCTCTTCCTTCTTTTCCTCTTTCCGTGAGAGTACGCCCGGCCGGCTCCCTTCGCGCATATAGGTAATTCCCTTACACCCAAGTTCATACGCCAGGGTATAGAGTTTTTTCACATCATCAACGGTATGCGCATTGGGGGCATTGACGGTTTTACTGATACTGGCGTCAACGTACTTCTGAATTGCTGCCTGAACCCTGACGTGGTCCTCTGGTATGAGGTCGTTGGCGGAAACAAAATATGCCGGACGATCCGCTTTCTTAGGTTCTCTGCCTTGAGTTTTTTTGAATTCTTCAAACCACGCTTCAAAGAGCGGGTGGCGAAGTGTGTGCTCTCCAAGCCGGTCGCGGCGGATAAATTCAAATTCATACACCGGCTCAATGCCGCTCGACACCCCGGAGAGAAGCGACGTGGAACCTGTGGGCGCCTGTTGCAGTATAACGGAGTTGCGTACACCGTACCGCTTCATTCTCTTACGGGTTTCCTCCGGAAGTTGTTTAATAAAATACGCATCAAGATGCTTCTTTTTATCTATTTTGGGAAATGGCCCTTTTTCCCGAGCAATCTCAACCGACGATTCATATGCCGCATCCCGTATGATTTTATAAATCTTGTCTATCACCGCAAGGCTCTCGGGCGATCCGTAGCGCAGCTTCATTTTGATAAGCGCGTCTCCCAAACCCATCGTCCCAAGCCCGATTCTGCGTTCGCCCTGCTGCTGAACTTTGCGGATTTCATCAAATACATAAAAATCGGCATCGATAATATCGTCCTGAAACCGGACGCCGATTTTAGCAATCTCGGCAAGTTTCTGGTAATCCATGTCGCCTTTCTGGTCAACCAGTGCCGCAAGGTTTATGGAGCAAAGGTTACAAACGCCCCAATTTGGAAGCCCCTCTTCACCGCAGGGATTAACGCAGTTGACGAACTCGAAGTAATAATTGTTAAACCATTTGTTATACCGTTCCATAAATACAACGCCCGGCTCGGCGCTTCTCCATGCGGCGGCAGCAACGAGATCCCAAAGCTTTCGTGCTTTCACCGTCTTTGTGACGACCGGTTTTTTCCCAAGAGCAATCCAGTTGGGAAGGTACCCGTCCCATTTCGTGTCATAATCAGGATCCTGCGTATCTGGGAAAAGAAGATCCCAGTCACCGTCTTTTTTCACTGCCTCCATGAAGCGGTCTGAAACGCAGACGGAAAGATTGGCACCGTTAATTCTCGCAAGGTCCTGTTTGACGGTAATGAACTCTTCTATATCCGGGTGCCAGTCCCAGAGCATAAGCATGAGTGCGCCCCTGCGGCTGCCGCCTTGTTGAATAATATCTTTGGTGGCGACGGAGAAAAGTTCTGCCCAGTTACAGGGACCAGAGGAAAACCCGTTGACTTTTTTGACCCGTGATCCGCGGGGCCGGAGACTACTAAGGTTAATACCAACGCCCCCGCCTCGAGACATGATCTCAACCATTTGGGTAAGCGTTTTGAGAATTCCGCCGCGGGAATCATGGGGGCTGGGAATGACAAAACAGTTATAAAATGTCACTTTGTACCCCGTGCCGGCGCCGGAGAGAATGCGGCCGCCGGGAACAAAAGTAAAATTGCCCATTGCGGCAAAAAACTTTTCTTCCCACTCGTCCCGCTTGGTTTTGGGCTCAACCTGGGCTACCGCGTGGGCAACTCTTCGCCACATCTCCTCTGGTGTTTTTTCAACAGGCGCACCCTTCTCGTCTTTGAGTGCGTACCGATCAAGAAATACGGTTTGTCTGATGCCAGTAAGTTCTCCCATAAAATTAATAAAGATCCTTCGACAAGCTCAGGATGAAAAAATTACCTACAGTAATTTTTTCACTTCTTTTTCAAAATCTTCTATATCCACAAATTGTCGGAATACGCTTGCAAAACGGATGTAGGCTACTTTATCGAGCTTTTTTAAGCGTTTTGCAACAAGCTGTCCGATCACTTTGCTCGGCACCTCGGTTGTTTCTCCCCCAATGAGTTCTCGCTCTACCTCGTCGACAACCCGATCAATATCTTCTGCCTTGAGCGTCGTTTTTCCGCTTGCCCGCCAGATGCCCCGGCGCAGTTTCTCTCGATCAAATGGTTCACGCCGCTGGTCCTTCTTAATCACCGTCAAAGGTACCGACTCAACCCGTTCATACGTCGTAAATCGTTTCTCACATTTTGAGCAGCCGCGCCTTCGCCGGGTCACGCTCAAGTCTTCACTGTCCCGCGTCTCAATAACTTCTGTATCGCTGCTCTCACAATATGGACACTTCATCTCTTTCTTTTTTGGCGGATATTTCACGCTAAACTCGTGAAAATCTAATACGCTATATCTGGTGCCAAACCACATCCTAAGACACTAATTCTAGGGAGTCAACTGGCAACTTGTATATCAAAACGCGTCAATATTTTTTCTCAGCCTCAGCTCAGTTTTGCTGAGGAAAAAGTACGGAGAAAGATAAACCACCGGAGACAAAAATACAAGACGCAAGAAAAAGAATCAAAAAAAAGTGTTCGGAAGAAAAAATTTGTCCCCACGGAATAGAAAATCTCTCTTTGTCTCTCCCACTCTTTTAGGGGTTTTTGAGCTTGGCGATATCCGTAATCGTCTTTTGCAGAAGCGCAAGAGACTCCTCAAAACTTGCGAGTTCTTTGCCGCTTGCTTTGGCTATCAGTTCTTTTATAACTTCCTCGTGTTTGGCTGCGGATTTTGTCAGCCGGTCCAAAAGATACCCGGGGACAACTTTACCTGAACTTTTGTATGCCATTGCAAACGATTGTGCTTGCACCAAGTACTTCTCCCCTTTCGATACTGTCTCTTGGGCAAGTTGCGTTTTCCTTTGTTCAAAAAGCACAACCCCCATGCCTAAACGCTTGTCTGCCTGAAGCACATAAAACTCTGCTTTTTTTGCCGAATCGACAATGAGGAAGTCTAAAATCCGGTCGCGGAGAGCTTTAAGAAAATAGAGCGGATTGTCTGGAAGTATCCCCGGGTACGGAAGTGCGTAATCTATTCTTTGGGGAGGAGGAGTCGGAACTGTCGGAACCGGCGATGCCGGTGCAGCAAATACGGGAATGGCGACAAATGTAAACATGAGAACCGATACGACAAACTGAACAATTTTCATATACCCTCCTGACTATCTGCCGCCTTAGTATAGATACGTCATGATTGTAATGCAAGCGTTGCGACATCATGGGCCGAAAGACCTGCAAGGGAAAGAAGCTCTTTTTCCAAAGTTTTCACTTTTGGGTAACTGCGGTTCAGAATGTCAGTGGCTTCAGGCGGAAGACGTTCGGCTCGCCAAAGCGCAAAACGCCGTTCAGTGCCGACTATATCATACTTTACCATCTTGTCCGCGAGATACAAAATCTTTTGTTCCCACGTTCTGGGTTTGGTAGCGGGATCTAAAATGGCATGGAGAGAGTGCGTGCCAACGACGCGAGCAATCTCATCCATCCCCTTTTCTTTGAGAATCCGTACTGCGGCATCGGGATGGCGCTCTCCCGGCAGTTTCACTATCGCTTTATCAATATCGTGAAGCATCGCGGCAGCAACAAGAAGAGGTACGTTGATGACTACGCCGGTTTTTTGGGTGATTCTCTCCCCGAAAAGTCGTGCGACTTTTGCAACCAGGAGGCTATGTTTGCGCTTGAGTGCCGGAAACGCATACGTGTCCCACAACGCTTTTATTTGTTCTTCCGAAGGAATCATACGGTAGCGTTTTTAGGTTTTGTATTATAGCGCACAATTTGCCCTTGCAAACGCAGACTCGCCGCCTTATGATAATAGCATCTTTCGCATGTTTCCAAGTTTTCTCATTACCATCCGTGAAGTAATTGAGGCATCTCTTATCGTTGCCACGGTGTTGGGGATACTCGTCAAGCTGGACCGCAGAGAAGAGATCAAAACGGTTTGGCTGGGAGCCGGAGGAGCTGCCTTGGTAAGCGCGGTGCTGCTCGCACTCGGAAGCCTGCTTGGCATCAAGGTGCAGGAACTTTATGCCGGCAGGATTGAAGAGATTACTGAGGGAACCCTCATGGCCGTCTCGGCGCTGTTTATTACCTGGGCGGTATTTTTCCTTCACACTTACTTTGCCCAGTATAAAGTACGGCTTCTCAAAAAAGTAAAAACTGTGGTGGAGCAGCGGAAAAAACACGGGCTGTTTTTCCTCGTCTTCACCGCGGTATTGCGGGAGGGGTCTGAGATTGTCCTCTTTTTAACCACCATTTACTTCTCTTCTCAACCGGCGCCTATTTTAAGCGGATTTATGCTCGGACTGGCCGGGGGTCTTGTGGTATCGTTTGCCTTCTTTTGGGGAACAGTCAAACTTCCGGTCTATTGGGCGTTTCGCTTTTCAAGCATCATGCTTATTCTCTTTGCCGCGGGGCTTCTTGCCCGAGGAGCGCAGGAGTTTATCGATGCAGGATTCCTTCCGGAAATTGGCGGTATAACGCTCGGATTCCTCCCACAGGCTTCAACGTTTGTCGGTGAAATGACCAATACCGTCTTTGGTCTCACGCGCGCGATGGATCTCCTGCCGCTCTCTCTCTATACCATCTATATCTGGGTCATGCATTGGTGGGTATTTGTGAGGGGGATTAAGCGTGATGAGCAACCTTCTTCACTTCCGTTAAGTACCCGCCGGTAATAATAAGAAGTCCTCCAATCCACTGAATTATCGTCTGCGTTTCCCCAAACGCTGGTATAGCAATAACCGCAACAAGGACGGGAACGGACATTGAAAGCATGCCAACATACGAAGATGAAGCAACCTGAAGTGTTTTATTCAGAAAAATAAAAATAACCGCTTGTAAAAATGCGGATAAGAGAATGAGCCAAAAGAATTGCATTTGCCACGAAATACCACCGAGGAACATTGCTGCAATAATTGAAACGATAAATCCAAATACTGCTCGGTACAATGAAACTGTATCAGGATTCATATCCTTTTTGATGACGTTTCTGTTTATAACCGATGCGGCAGCATACCCAAGTGCTGCAAGGAGAATGAAAATGTCGCCAAAATGCGGCGTCAGAAGTTGTCCATTTGTAGAAAGAAGGTAGGAACCGAGAAGCATAAGAAAAAGAAGGAGTCCTTTGAGAGGCCCGATAGGCTCGTTTAAGAAAAAATAGGAGAGAAGAACATTAAATCCACCAGACGTTTTAACAAGGAAGCCGTAATTCGTCGCCGTTGAAAGTAGGAGCCCAAAATTACCGAAGATATTAGCAAGTCCTCCGCCAATAATACCGGAAATGGCTGCACCCATATGACTCCTTTTTGAACCAGTTCGTAATGTTTTTGGCTGAGAGACAAGAAGATAAGAAAAAATTATTATGCTGGACAAAAAGAGAGTTTCATATGTCAACGGAAGTGCGGGTATTCCTAATTTTAAGAGATATCGTCCTAAAACAATATTGAGTGCCCAAGAAAGAGAAAAAATGGAAACAAGTAATAATTTATTGTTCATAATTTTGCTACCATGTAACGGTACATGATAGCAAATCTTGCAGACTATTGTTTATTATTCTCATCTTTTGGCTGTCCGTTGGCTGTATAGTAGCCGAGGGCCTGGAGGACGAGATCAAGCGTTT
>CAYTZO010000001.1:0-1938 GCA_964442525.1 uncultured Gammaproteobacteria bacterium | reverse complement strand
GGCTGTCCGTTGGCTGTATAGTAGCCGAGGGCCTGGAGGACGAGATCAAGCGTTTCCTTGGGACCGTGGGAATAGGTATTAATGACCAGGTCATAATATGTCGGATCCCAAAAATCGGTTACCCCATACATCCGTTTCCATTTGCCAAAATTTTCTCTCTCCCGACTTTCCAAATGCGCTTTTGCTTCTTCAACCGTCAAGTTGTCTCTGTTGACAATCCGATCGATCCGCAGGGATTCGTCGCACATAAGAAGCACCTTAAGAACGTGAGGGAGTTTGCGCATGTTCCAGCCCGCTATCCAACTCTCTACCACGACGTGAACTGCCGGATCAGAAAGTTTTTCGCGCATGGCGGTATCTATTTGGTAGTCAATGTCGTCACCGTAATCCGTCGCCTTATGATGCGTCTTGTCATCGGGCTTGTGCTTGCCGCTTTCGATGGCAAACTTTCTCGCCCATTCTCCTCCGGAAAAAAATTCCCACCTAGGCGGCACAAGAACGGACTGGAGATTTTTCAGTAGTGTTGACCTGCCCGCTCCGGGCCGGCCGGAGATGGCAATCGAAGAATATTTAAGCGGCTTGTCCATGTCCCTATTATAGGGTTCTCTTGACGAGGGTCAAGGGAAGCGCAATAATAGCGTATGGACGTGCAATACCTCCCCCTTGATTGGCAAACGTATCAATCGCTCGCACTCGCCCTTGCCGAAAACCTTTTGGAAAAAGAGGCTCCGTTTGACGAAATTATTGCCATTGCCCGCGGCGGACTCACCCTCGGCCATCTTCTTTCGGATTATATGAATTTGCCCATTTGCTCGATTACCATCCAGAGTTACACCGATATTCAAAAACAAGGAGAACTGCGTATCACCGCAGGACTCAACGCGCACATACGGGGAAAACGCATTCTCCTCGTTGATGATATTGCCGATAGCGGAAAAACCCTCAAACGGGCAGTGGGTTACCTCAAGAGGTTCCATCCTGCCGAGATTGTCACGGTAACAATGTTCTATAAACCTCATTCCTCGTTTAAACCGGCATATTTTGTCAAAGAAACGAACAAATGGGTGATCTTCCCGTCGGAACAAACAGAAACCATTCTCCTGCTTACTCGATCCATGAAAAAACAGAAAAAAACTGAATCGGAAATTCATCGGTTTCTTCATTCTCTCCGCTTTACGGATTCCCAAATAGTTTTTGTGAAAAAACATTACATCATATAATCATGGAAGATTTTCCGCTCCTGCCGACACTGCCACCGAGTGAGTCGCTTGAGGCAATTTCTGCATCAACCCTCTCCACTGCCCAGAAACTCCTTGCGAGCTCTTTGGTCACGCAATCGCGTTCTTTCGTCTATCAAATGAAGGGGGAACAAAGGGAGCTCCTTATCCTAGACGTTACCCATTTTCTCAATCACCGCATTAATACAAAACTGATTAATGCCATAGGGGAAGAACTCGCCAGCCGCGTCGCAGCAGTTGAGCCGGATATTATCCTTACTGCTCCCAGTAGCGGCAATATCCCCGCGATCGCAACGGCGCTTAACCTCCCTGCGATGCCTGATATTATTTATGCGCCGAAAGGAATTCCCATAACGATACAGGAGGCCTATCACGCCAAAAGCCGCTCCTATACCCACGGGAAGGCGGTAACGCTCACCGTTGCCAAAGACGTTTTTCCCCGCGGATCTCGCACCCTCATCTGCGACGATTTTCTCGATACCGGCAAAACCGGACTGGATCTTCTCACAATCGTGGAACAAGCCGGGGCAACGCCGGTCGGGTTTTGCTTCGTCATCGAAAAGCCCTTTGGCGGCAGGGAAAAACTCCTTGAGGCCGGGTTTGTGAACGATCAGATTGTCTCGCTTATTAAGATTGAATCCATGCGTCCGGGCCGGCTCAAGCTTGCCGGCTTTGATGCCTGGTTTTCCCTGACTCGGCA